>JAJDAS010000177.1 GCA_029261755.1 Nitrospinia bacterium | reverse complement strand
CTCGCCTTAAATCTCCAAGGCCTTCTAACTTCCTATAAAGGGACCTTCTTTTTTCTTCCAGGTTTTTTAGAGTGTCTTTCATAACATCCTCCTATAATCTGTTAGCTTGATAAGCTAACAGATTATAGGGCAAATAAAAAGCCTAGTCAAATTTATACACATTTATGTCGCAGACCCGTATCTATGCTAAAAAAGCAGATGGAGATTTTGAAGCCCATTTGGTCGCATTGAGCTGCAATGAACCGCCTTAAGGCTTTGCCAGGTGGCCTTTAAGGTTGTTGGCCGATAAAGCTAGCGTTGTGGTGTTTGCAATATTTTCATGGTCTGTGAGCCATTGGCCGGAAAACGGATGGTGAAGGTTAGCGAAAGAAAAACCAAGCGAGACTGGGCTTGTTTTCTGGAAGAGATTGCTTCTCAGTACGAAAGTACGGAAAAGATAACACTGGTCATGGACACACTGAATAGACATGGTCCCGGATCGTTTGATAAAGTATTTCAGCCCAATAAGGCGAAGTTAATATGGGACAGATTCGAATTTGTATATACTCCCAAACATAGTAGTTGGTTGAATATGGCTGAAATTGAGTTGAATGTACTTACAGGGCAGTGTTTAAACAGAAGGATTGATAATATCAAGTTAGTCATAAAAGAAGTCGTTGCATGGCAGGAATTCAGAAACAACAAAAATGCAAAGGTCAACTGGCAATTTACTGCGGAAAACGCTCGTATTAAGTTACGCAGACTTTACCCGACACTATATGGTTGACATGACACTAGTGCGAATGCCGAATAATTGGATGGGAAGGTGCATAACCCTTTTTGAATCCAGCCATTTCCCTATGCTATTGTGGATTTTATTAAAAAAGGCAATAATATTTAGTTCGCATTTTTGACCATTAATAAGGAAATTTATGAACATCGACTACAACCCCACCGAAATCGAAAAAAAGTGGCAAGACCGTTGGGAAAAGGACGGCCTTTACAAAACAGTAAAGGACCCTAAAAAACCCAAGCACTACGCCTTGACCATGTATCCCTATCCCAGCGGCGATCTCCATATAGGGCACTGGTACGCTATCGCCCCTTCCGACACCAAAGCCAGGTACATGACCATGAAAGGGCACAACGTTTTCTTTCCCATGGGATTCGATGCCTTTGGCCTTCCCGCCGAGAACGTTGCCATCAAGCAGGGAATCCATCCCTACAAATGGACCATGAAAAACATTGAAAGAATGAGAGGCCAGCTTAAGTCCATGGGAGCCATGTTCGATTGGGACCATGAGGTTATTACCTGCCATCCCGATTATTACAAATGGACCCAGTGGTTCTTTCTAAAATTCCTGGAAAAGGGCCTGGCTTACCGAAAGAATTCCCCGGTGGACTGGTGCCCCGCCTGCAACACCACCTTGGCCAGGGAGCAGGTTTGGGGAGATGACCGACATTGCGAACGATGCCAAACTCCCGTGATCAAGAAAAAACTGGACCAGTGGTATTTCAAGGTCACCGACTATGCCGAGGAACTCCTGGATTTCAGCAAGATAAACTGGCCGGAACGGGTCACCAAAATGCAGCAGCAATGGATTGGCAAAAGCGAAGGAGCCGACATCACCTTCCAAAGCGAAGAGGACGACCCCATCGTGGTCTTTACCACGCGTCCCGACACCTTATACGGAGCCACTTTCCTGGTCCTGGCCCCGGAGCATCCCCTGGTTCAAAAATTGACTCCCGCCGAGCGGAAGGTTGAGGTGAATGCCTATATTGATGAGTCCGCACGTAAAACAGAGATCGACCGAATGGCAGCCGACCGGGAAAAGTCCGGCGTCTTTACCGGCGCTCATGCTATTCATCCCTTAACGGGAGAGAAGGTTCCTATCTGGATCGCCGATTACGTGCTTATGACTTACGGAACCGGCGCCATTATGGCTGTTCCTGCCCACGACGAACGGGATTTTGCCTTTGCGAAGAAATTTGATATTGAAATCAGGGTGGTAATTTCGCCTCCCGACTGGAACGGCAACCCCTTGGATACCGCCTATGCGGGTGAGGGTACCATGGTCAATTCCGGCGACTTGAACGGGATTCCCGCAGAGGAAGGCAAGGAAAGAATTATTAAACAATTGGAAGAGAAAGGGTGCGGCAAGGGCAGTATCACCTATCGATTGAGAGACTGGTTGATCAGCCGCCAAAGATACTGGGGCGCGCCCATTCCTATCATCTATTGTGAAAAATGCGGCGCCGTGCCTGAATCATACGATAATCTGCCGGTTCTTTTGCCGGAAGACGCAGAGTTCGAGCCCACAGGAGAATCTCCATTGAAAAAGCATGAGGCGTTCCTTCATGTTAAATGCCCGAAATGTAACGGTGACGCCAAAAGAGAGACTGATACCATGGACACTTTTTTGTGTTCTTCCTGGTATCAATATGCCTATATTTCTCCTTATCATAAAGACGCGCCATTTTCCAAAGAGGACGGAGAGTATTGGCTGCCCGTAGACCAGTATTCCGGTGGAATCGAACACGCCACCATGCATCTGCTTTACACCAGGTTTTTTACCAAGGCTATGAGGGATGTGGGTCTGGTTGATTTTGACGAGCCCATGGTGAATCTATTTAACCAGGGGATCATTCTCGGTGAAGACTCCGAAAAGATGAGCAAATCCAGGGGAAACGTGGTGAGTCCCGATCATCTGGTAGCGGAATACGGTGGAGATACGGTGAGGGCCTATCTAATGTTCATCGGTCCGTGGGATGAAGGCGGCCCCTGGAATAGTCGCGGCATTACAGGTATCCAGAGGTTTGTGCAAAGATCCTGGAACAT
>JAJDAS010000176.1 GCA_029261755.1 Nitrospinia bacterium | reverse complement strand
TCTTCAATGCTGATTCCTGGTCTCCATCCCTGTTCATTGCGTACCTTGCTCGAATTGATCACATAAGCAGCATCCTGTCCAAGCCTGTCCTCAACATTTTCAGTGCAGTCTTCGATCTTCTTGCCCATCTTATTACAAATTGTATTTACCAGGTCATAAATGCTGATACCGCTACCGTCAGGCGAAATATGATAAACCTCTCCATTGGTTCCATTACGGGTAATTTTTAAAGTTGCATCACACACATCCTTTATGTGAATGTAAGATTTCACGGCTTTGCCTCCACCATGGAATGAAATTTTTTTGCCCATCTTTATATATATAATTGACCGGGGGATAATACGATATAGCTGCTGAAAAGCTCCATAAACATTTGTGGCACGTGTATATACAAGGGGGAAATTATAATTTTTAAAGTAAGGGATCAAGCTTAAATCACCGCTTGCTTTAGATGCCGCGTATGGAGTGGATGGATTTAATAGAGTATTTTCTGTAACAACCCCTGAACATGATCCGTATACTTCAGGGGAAGATATCTGAACGTATCGTTTTAAGTAGTTTGCTTCCTTGAGATGGTCAGCGAGATTATTAATTGCATGGCAATTTGTTTGAAACCACTGAGCGGGATTACTCCAGCTTTGTCCAACCATGCCCTGTGCGGCAAAATTAACAATGTAATCGGGCCGATAGTTATGCACTATCTCCACAATTTTGTCCAGTTGAGAATTCAAATCTAATTGGTAAAATCGAAAGCGCCCATTCTCAATATTTTTGTAGGCCAATAAAAAATCATCATATTCAGGAGACCTGGAAATTCCTATTACTTCGGCTTCCGGATTATCCTGCAACACAAAGCTTACAAAGGAAGAACCGGAAAAAGAATTGCTTCCTAAAACTATAAATTTCTCTTTACTCACAATCTCTTTCCTAAACCGGCCGGAGGCAGGAACCACAATTCGGCAGGATAGCCGAATTGGACGCCTTCTGAAGGAAGGCCGCTCGAAGGGTTGAAGTCATGGAAGGCCAAAATAAATAGGGCTGCCGCTCTGTAGAAGTTTTCTGCCACTAAAAACGCGAATTTAATTCCCAAGGTACTAAAAAGGCCCCTTAAATTTTTCGTCTGGAACATCGTGAGGAACATCATTTTCAACTTCCTCCGTTTTCGATGCATGAAACTCCTGTTGGACTAATTTACTAATTGCTAAACAGATATCATCAGCGCGCGGATAATAATGTTTACTAAGAGCCGGGCTTGTCGGGGTCGGTACATCCGGTAAGCCTAATCGTATAATCTTGGATTTAAGCAAATCGAACCCTTTTTCAATAACTGTAGCCGCAATTTCCGATGATATCCCAAAAGACATCCAACTGGAATCTACAATAAGTAAGCGGCCTGTTTTTTCAACTGACCGTAGAATTAAATTTTCATCGAATGGTTTTATAGAACAAAGGTTAATTACTTCCACACTCACCCCCTGAGATTCTAATCTTTTTGCGGCTTGCAACGCTTCCAAAACCATGTCCATATTCGCAACCACAGTAACATCATGCCCTATTCTCATTGTCCTGGCTGTTCCAATAGGAAGGCAATAATAATCTTCAGGCACTGTACCCAGTTGATTGTGTAGCCAACGATGCTCAACAAAAATGACAGGGTTATTTTCTTCAATGCTGCTGGCTAATAAACCTTTTGCCTCATATGGTGTTGTTGGTGCTACTACTTTTAAACCGGGAATTTGCGCAAATAAACCTTGAAAATTTTGAGAATGTTGGGGCCCCTGTCCCCAGCCTCTACCTATAATCGTTCGAATTGTAAGGGGGACCTTCATCTTACCTCCATACATATAATGCCATTTGGCTGCATTATTTATTATTTGATCCATAGCCATAAGAACAAAGTCGCCACGCTGGTGTACCATTACAGGCCGCATCCCCATAAAAGCCGTTCCAACAGCAATACCGGTCATAGCATTTTCCGAAACCGGCATATCAAAGATACGATTTTCACCGAATTTTTCTTTTAGGCCGGTCATAGTTTGAAAAACACCCTTGGGGTCGGTGGCGCCTAATCCCATAAGAAACACATTGGCATCTCGCTCCATACACTGGTATAAGCATTCTCTAACTGCCTGGGCGTATGTAATTTGACGTTCTTTAACAGGCTGCCCGAGAGTAGGTTTTATCACAGTATTATTTGGCATAAACGTTTGTTGTTAATTCAGATTTGTCAGGAAAAGGGGATTCTTTGGCAAACTTTACAGCTTCTTGCGTCTCTTCTAAAATTCTATTTCTTTCAATCTCCATGAACTCTTTTGAAATAATATTATTTTCAATCAGTTTTGCGCTCATTTTTTTCACTGGATCTTTTTTTTTCCATTCCAAAAATTCTTTTTCATCCCGATAACCAATATTATTATCAAAGTTAGGCCCACAGTGTTCAAGCCAACGATAAGTCATAGTTTCCAGTAAATATGGTCCATGCCCTGCACGAATGGCATCAACAGCTTCCAGGGCGGCAAAATAAACTTCTTCAACATCATTTCCATCTACCCTGGAGGATTTCGCTCCCATTGCATTTGCCAATTCATAAATCTTGCGATTTTGCGGTTGACGTACAGAGAGTGGGGAATAAACGCTGTAAAGATTATTCTCGCATATAAAAAGAACAGGGAGCTTGTGTAATGCAGCAAAATTTAAACTTTCGTAAAATAACCCCTCTTCTGTGGCAGCATCTCCCAAAAAAACAACGGAAATAGATTTTTTGTTTTGTAATTTATTGTAGAAACCTATTCCAACTCCTACGGGAATGGTACCGGCTACAATTGAAGTAGAACCCATAAAGCTTGCTGAAAGATCTAAAACATGCATAGAACCGCCTTTTCCTGAAGCACAACCGGTAGCCTTGCCATATAACTCAGCAACCATACGCTTTAAATCACCGCCTTGAGCCAAATAGTGGCCATGTGATCGGTGATTGCTCATTACCGTGTCATTCGAAGAAAGAGCGCTGCATATAGCCACAGCCGTAGCTTCTTGGCCAATACAGAAATGGACAGGACACCGCATCTCCTGCTCTGAATATAAACGAGCTAATTCCTCTTCAATAACTCTAATGCGCAGCATTTTCAAGAGTAAGAGTTTCTGTAGCTCAGGTGTTATATTTTTGGAAACTGTCATATCAAAAAGTAAAAAGAATTTATTTGAATCAATGAAATATTTTGTTAATAGGACCTATTAAATTTCATATGAAATTCACATGAAGCGGTGGATTT
>JAJDAS010000175.1 GCA_029261755.1 Nitrospinia bacterium | reverse complement strand
CCGGGCTTTATTGTAAAAGCCTTCCAACTGGGCGCTGACGGTGTTATCGTTTCTGGATGTCACCCCGGCGACTGCCATTACCAGGAGGGTAACTACAAGGCTATGCGCAGGGTAAGCCTGCTCAAGCGGCTTTTAAAAGATTTTGGGATCGAGCCGGACCGTCTGCGTCTGGTTTGGACCTCCGCCAGCGAAGGGGAAAAATGGGCCAAGGTTTGTAACGAAATGGAGGAAGATATTAAAAATCGGGGACCTTTGAGGCTTGAGAAATGAGCGAGAAAAAAGATTCCACACAAAATCCTAAACCAAAGTTGGCTCTCTACTGGGCGGCCTCCTGCGGAGGTTGCGAGATCGCGGTCCTGGAGATCGAGGAAAAGATTATCGATGTGGCCGAGGTTTTCGATATCGTTTTTTGGCCCGTGGCTATCGACGCCAAGGTGAAAGATGTGGAAGCCCTGGAAGACAAATCCATTGACCTATGTCTTTTCAACGGGGGGGTAAGGACCTCGGAAAACGAACGGTTGGCCCACCTGCTTCGCAAAAAATCCAAAATTTTGGTTGCCTTTGGATCATGCGCCCAGGAGGGCTGCATACCCGCTCTTTCCAACACCACCACGAAAAAGGCCACCATGGATTGGGTGTACAAGGATTCCCCTTCCACGGTGAACCCGGAAAATATCCGGCCCCAAACCAAAACGGAAACTCCGGTGGGCGTTGTGGAACTGCCTGAGTTTTGGGAAGCGGTCCGTTGTCTGGATCAGGTGGTGGACGTGGAGTATTCCGTTCCAGGTTGTCCTCCCCAAGCCCATCAGATTTGGGCCGTATTAGAGGCCGTGATAGGAATATTGAAGGACGGAAAACCAGCGCCTCCCAAAGGAACCGTGCTGGGAGCCGGAGATAAAACGTGTTGCGAAGAATGCCCGCACCAGAGGGAAGAGAAAAAGATCAAAAGGTTCTTTCGCCCCCATGAAATCATCCCGGACCCCGACCAATGCCTTTTGGATCAGGGGATATTGTGTTGCGGACCTGCCACACGGTCCGGTTGCGGTGGCTTATGCGTATCCGTTGGCATACCCTGCCGTGGGTGCTATGGTCCGCCTCCCAATTCTCCCGACCAGGGAACCAAGCTTATTTCCGCCCTTGCCTCTGTCATAGATTCCAACGACCCGGAAGAGGTGGAAAGGATCCTTGACGGAATAGTCGACCCTGTGGGAACCTTTTACAGGTTTTCCATGTCAAAGGCACCCTTGGGCAGAGTGCGGCAACGGGAACCGGAATGAGAGGCTCTTGGCAGTTATTAAAAACTACAACCAAAAGGATTAGAGAATGAAACGAGTTAGCATTGACCCCATTACCCGCCTGGAAGGCCACGGCAAAATAGACATATTTTTAAATGACGAGGGCGAAGTGGCCGATTGCTATTTCATCGTTCCCGAACTGCGTGGATTCGAAGCCTTCTGCATTGGGCGTCCGGTGGAGGAAATGCCCCGAATCACCTCCCGGATTTGTGGTGTTTGCAGCGAAGCGCATCACCTTTGTTCCGCCAAGGCATGCGACGATATTTACCAAGTCGATATTCCACCTGCCGCCAAAAAACTGCGGGAGTTGCTTTATTCCGCTTTTTATACCGGAGACCACGCCACCCATTTTTACATCCTCGGAGGACCCGATTTTGTCATGGGACCGGATGCGCCGGTGGCGGAAAGAAACATCATAGGCATGATCGGCAAACTGGGTATCGACGTGGGGAAGAAGGTAATCGGGGCTCGCTCGGCGGCCCATGAAATCGTCAAAATCCTTGGCGGCAAAACCATTCATATGGTTACTTCCATAGCCGGTGGAGTAACGAAGGGAGTGAACGCCGAAGAGCGAGACCGTATTGTGGAACTGGCTGGAGGGTTGGTGGAATTCGGCAAATTCACGCTTCAGGTTCTGGAAGATATTGTCCTGAAAAATCAGGAACACATGGACCTTATTCTCAACGACGCCTATCTGCATCGGACCCACTCTATGGGCACGGTGGATGAGAATAACCATACCAATTTTTATGACGGCAAAATCCGCGTGGTGGATTGCGATGGAGCGGAACTAGCCAAATACGATGGGCGCGATTATCTCCAACATGTGGCCGAACATGTGGAAAAATGGTCCTACTTAAAATTCCCCTATCTCAAATTAAAAGGCTGGCAAGGCTTCACAGATGGAATGGATAGCGGGATTTATCGGGCTACTCCGCTGGGGCGCGTTAACGCGGCGGATGGCATGGCCACCCCATTGGCCCAGGCCGAATACGAGCGATTCTTTGAAACTCTCACGGGAGACCGTTCCGGCAAAACGCCGGTTCATCAGACGCTGGCAACCCATTGGGCTCGTGTTGTGGAGCTGGTTTACGCAGCGGAACGCACCCTGGAGTTGGCAAAGGACGAGGAAATCCTCAGTCCGAATATTCGGGTTATCCCCACGGCAACACCAAGAGAAGGCATCGGCCAGTTGGAGGCCCCCAGGGGGACCTTGACTCATCATTATGTCACGGACGAGCGGGGCATATTGACCAAAGTGAACCTGATTGTTGGAACCACCAACAACCACGCGGCCATTTGCATGTCCGTGAAAAAGGCGGCCACGGGGCTGATTCGGAAGGGCATGGAAATCACCGAAGGTTTATTGAACAAGGTTGAAATGGCCTTCCGGGCTTACGATCCCTGCTTCGGCTGTGCTACGCATTCCCTGCCTGGGAAGATGCCCATGATTGTGCGGCTGCGGGCTCCGGACGGGACTATCATCTGCGAGAAAAGAAGGGATTGAGCACTGCCTCAGCAATGATTTGGGGATGTATACATTCAAACCCTGAGAGTCCGTCTCTTACAATTTAAGAAAAGATATGGAACACGGATGACACAGATGACACGGATCTTCACGGATTTTAAAAACATCCGTGCAAATCTGCGTTATCCGTGTCATCCGTGTTCCATTTAAATTTCAAATATCTATTGAACGTTTTCAAAAGGGCATCCGTCGCTATTAACCTGACAGGCTTAAGCTATAAGCCTATATCTCATCAAGAAAACCACATTGCATCCCCATCCACAAGTTTTACTTTCCAAACCATCATTGTTACAATGATTTTCGTTTAATTAGTGCTTGGCCGGAAGCAATATCCTCCTTATATTTCAGTGGTTTAGGTTGAATTTCTTTTTTGAAGATTTCCTCAATTGGGTTGCAATTATTATATGAGCATGATATGCTTCTATAATAATTATGTTGAATCTTCCCATTTTTTTCTAAACTTCGATATAGGAAACCCATGAGAAAAGTCGCAAATATTCAATTTCAAATTGGTCAGCAAGATATTTCTCAAATTTACCTTGATCCCAAATCTCGTGATGATATTCCCCAACTCCTAAGAGGTCTTCAACATATCTACACGACCCCTGAAGTTCGCCAAGCAGTTTTTAAGGTTCTTGAAAACATTGTGCCTGTCAATGTAGATTCTAAAAATGGTCGTCCTGGCATGACCCTATGGAAAATACTGGTACTTGGAACGTTGAGGCTTAACTTAAATTGTGATTATGACCGCCTTTTGGAATTGGCGAATAACCATAAAACCATCCGGGAAATGCTCCAGCATGGCATGCTTGATGATATGAAACAGTATAAATTGCAAACCATCAAAGACAATGTATCACTACTAACCCCTGAAATATTGGACAAAATCGGGCAAATTGTGGTGAATTCCGGCCATAAGATTGTAAAAAAAAAGCAGACGAAAATCTTCGGGGCCGGTGTGATTCCTTTGTGTTAGAAACTAACGTTCACTATCCAACAGACATTAATCTTCTATTTGACGCTATTCGTAAAGTGATTATTTTGGTTGCTAAGCTAAGCGCGGATTTTGAATTGACGATCTGGCGGCAAAGCGACAACAACCTTCGAAAGGTAAAAAAGACATTCAACATAGCGCGGAAGCTATTCCGCTCCAAATCCAAAGACTCTGAGAAGGTAGCAGAACGTGAAATTGCAATTCAAGAAGCTCACAAAGCCTACCTTGACGTTGTAACCGATTATCTTAATAAAACGGTTTGCACCATACAGGATTTGCGTGGAAAAGATATTCTCGTTGATTTCAAAATTACTGAAATTGAAAAATTTATCGCTCATGCTAACCGGCAGGTTGATCAAGTTGAACGCAGGGTAATCAACGATGAAAAGATTCCCCATGACGAAAAAGTATTTTCCATATTCGAAGAGCACACCGAGTGGATCAGTAAGGGCAAAGCCGGTGTTCCTGTTGAGCTGGGCTTGAAAGTCTGTATATTAGAGGATCAATATGGTTTTATTCTTCACCACCATGTAATGGAAAAACAAACCGATGATCAAATTGCGGTATCCATGGTGGAAGAAGCCAAAAAGAGGTTTTCCACACTAGCCCTATGCAGCTTCGACAGAGGCTTCCATTCTCCTGATAACCAGGAGAAACTGAAGCCACTTTTAGAAAAAGTTGTGCTTCCCAAAAAAGGATACTTGTCCAAAAAAGACAAGGAAGTAGAACACTCCGAAGAATTTATAAAAGCAAGACGCCAGCATTCAGCGGTGGAATCAGCCATCAACGCCCTTGAGGTTCATGGGCTGGATCGTTGCCCGGACCGTGGACTGCATGGGTTCAACCGCTATGTTTCATTGGCGGTATTGGCAAGAAATATTCAAAAACTGGGGGCTATCCTCCTGGCCAAAGAAAAGAAAGTGGAAGAGCGTCGAAAAAAAGCCGCGTAGAAAGCGGGATTAATAAAAAAGTGATTGCAACTACAAGATAGTTGCACCCAAAAACCAAAATTAACTGAAACGGCTTAGACTACAATGCGTGAAGCTGGCAGTTTTTAAGGTATTTTTTCTCGTACTGCCCGAAATTTAACTATTCGCCGAAAAATCCATAGGAGTTACGGCTGGAAAAACTGGGTTTTCGTTCAGGCACTA
>JAJDAS010000174.1 GCA_029261755.1 Nitrospinia bacterium | reverse complement strand
GCCATGAGTTACCACCGCTGCTTTGGGTTTGTTTTCTGGCATTAGTACTTACAGAATTCGTCTCTTACAATCTAAATAAAAAGAAATTTAACGCAGAGTTCGCAGAGAACGCAAAGAAAAGATAAAAACCAAGGAAAAGATAAAATGTTTTTTAATGAATATTCCTTCAATCAACAATCTAAAATCATCAATCATCAATATGTTTAATGATACCTTCCGCTAAAACCAAATCATTGGGAGTGGTGATCTTGATGTTGAACTCGGACCCGCGCACCACCTGCACTTTGCCGCCCATCCGTTCCACCAGGGAGGCGTCGTCCGTTCCGTAGAAGTTTACCGACATGGCCTCTTCGTAAGCTTTTGCAATGATTTCCCTTCGGAAGGTTTGTGGTGTTTGTACCTGCCATAGCTTGCTCCGGTCCACTGTTCCTTCCACCATGCCCTCTTCCGAGACCGATTTGATGGTGTCCTTGGCCGGAATGGCCACAATGGCCGCGCCCGACTCCGAGGCCGCCTTGATGGATTCTTCCACCATTGTCTTCGTGACAAAGGGCCGGACTCCGTCGTGAACCATTACAAAATCCTCGTCTCCTTCCAGAGCCCGGATGCCGTTGTAGACTGAATCCTGTCTCTCCTTACCCCCGGCGATGACTTTGTGAACCTTCCGTATATTATACCTGGAAATGATTTCCCTTTTACAAAATTCCATATCCTTTTCCGGGACCATGAGGATAATCCGATTCACCTGGGCAAAGGATTGAAACCGCAGAAGGGTTTGGACGGTGATGGGATTTTCACCAATTCGAATATACTGTTTTCTCGTCTCCCCTCCCATGCGCAGACCGAGTCCGGCAGAGGGGATGAGTGCGGTGATGATCATGAGGATTTTGATTATTGAGGGTTTTACTAGAAAAATACTAATTTACCACGGAAGGGCACAAAAGGCACGGATTAATGAATTAGCACAGGGGAAAGGGCAATGCTTTTTCAGTCCCGTCCTTGCGAACTGGGGGATGCGGGAGAAATAGGCCATTATTTGTCCCCTCCTTGCGAAGGAGGGGATACATAGGAGGTCTTTTCAAATAAGAATCACCCTCAACTTTTTGAGAAGTACCCTTTTCTCGTCCCCACGGTTTTTGCATTATGTTTCCACAGCCCGAGGGTTACCTCTTGCTGCTATCCATGTCCACAGCCTCGGAACAATGGAGCCAGCCGTAAGCTGCTTAAAGAGTTGGTACAGCACTCCAAATGAGGGCATCTCGTGCTTATTTATACCCGTGAACACTTATAAACAACCTTCATCCCACCATGCCGAGAGCAACCTTTCCAAATTCTTGCTTATCCCCAATTTATTCCTGTAAAATTAGTGTTTATCTTCAATCATATTCAGAAAAAAAGATTTTCATATTTTTCACTAAATTATTCCGAAAAGGAGGTGGTTTTAACCTTAATTGGTTTGTAGTTATTTTTGGTACAAGAGCTTTTAAGAACCGGATTCACGTTCGGCATTAAGAATTTATTAAATTATCCGAGAGGAGTCATTTTCATGAAAAGAATCCTTTTCACTTTTTTGGTAGCCATAGCTTTGACCCTGAGTTTTCATCAGGTTGAAGCTGCAGATGGCAAAGCTATCGTGGACGGCAAGAAATGCGCCGGTTGCCACCAGATGGCCGGACCTGCCGTTAAAACCATTGCAGAAATCAATAAAAGAAAAGCCCCGGACCTCTTTTACGCGGGCAGCAAATTTCAAGAAGCATGGCTGGTTGGTTTTCTTCAGAATCCCATCACCCTTCGCCCCGCAGGAACGGTTTACACCAATCACATCAAAGCCGATGATAAAGAGGTTGACAGAATCAGTGGAGTTACCCCTTGTGCTTCCAAGCTTTCAGCAGACGAGGCCGCAGCCGTGGCCACCTATCTCATGAGCCTGAAAGACGCCAACATGAAAACCGGCGTTGCCAAAATTGGAAAATTTTCCAAGCCAAAGGCCAAAAAGGTCTTCGGTAAGGATGAAGGATGTAACGCCTGCCATAAAGTTATTTTGCGAGGTAAAAAAGTAAAGGGAGGGATTTCTTGTCCTACTCTTAATAATGCCGGTGATCGGCTGAACCCTGACTGGGTTTATTCTTTTATCAACGACCCGCAGTACTGGGATCCAAAAGTTTGGATGCCTAAAAGAGAGTTGAATGATGCCACCCTCCAACTGCTCACTAATTTCATCATGACCCAAAAAAGCAAATAATAAGAGGAGAAATCAATGACCAGAAAAAGTAAATCATTATCTGTTGCAGCGGTTATGCTCCTCCTGTTTGGAGTAGTCTTTGTAGCGGGACCCGCAAACGCGGAAACTGCGGCGGACAATTACGGACTCTATTGCGTCCAATGCCACGGGATTAAAATGAGCGGTGGGGGAATCAATGCCGAATCCCTTTCCGTACAGCCGAGGAACCACACCAGCGCCAAAGATATGGGGACACTTTCGGATGACAATATCGCCTTGGCTATCCAAAAAGGCGGCCTGGCTGTTAGTAAATCCAGCTTTATGCCTCCCTTTGGCGGTATTTTGACCGATGACGAGATCAAGGACATGGTCAAATATCTGAGAGCTGCATGTAAGTGCACATACAAGCCACCGGCCAAGTAAATTTGTATTCGTTGTTTTCATCACCAACCCCTCTATCGCTGTGCCGGTAGAGGGGTTTTTTTTAACAACTCTTTCTTATTAAGAGAATTCCCCATTGCCTGCCGTGGGGAGCATTGATGGAGAACAAAATGGACTCAAATAAATCATCATCTTCCATACTGATTGTCGGTAAGATTTTCAGTACGGCGGTTCAAGAGGTCATTCAGGCGGCCACTGGCCTGGAAATCGAGATTTCCAAAACCATACAGAAAGTGAAAAATGTCCAAATCACGGTGGACCTGGGGAGCTTCGTGAGCTTCTCCGGAGATTACAATGGAATCATGATTATGAATTTCGAGGCGGATTCAGCGCTGGAGATTTGCCAGGCGTATCTTCGTACGATGGGATTGCCCGAGGAAGATATTCCTACCCATCACCACGCCGATGATTTGCGCAGTAACATCGGAGAAATCGTTAACCAGATTGTGGGTAAAGGGAGACAGATGGTTCAGGAAAAATTCAATCTGGCAGCCAGAAGCAACACCCCCGCCGTGGTTCCCGTTACCATTCCCATCGGCCTGATCCTGGACTCTACTCAATCGCAGACGAACGACTGCATCCGTGTTTCCTTCTCCACCGGCAAAATGCACAGGTTTCACATGGAAATTTCCATGGAAAATTCGGAATTTATCCGATTGGTTGATTGAACAATATGAAGCAAATACTCTTTGTTTCGGAAATGCGCCGTTATGGTTCCGAAGCAAGAAAAGCCGGGAAAACCGTGGGATTGGTCCCCACCATGGGAAAACTCCATGAGGGACACCTCAGCCTCATGAGGAAAGCCAATGCAGAATGTGATTTAGCGGTGACAAGCATATTTGTCAATCCCACCCAATTTTCCCCGGATGAAGATTACGGAAGCTATCCGCGTGACCCGGAAGGGGACAGCGCTCTTGCTGAAGAGGTGAGTGTGGATGCTTTGTTTTGCCCAGGCGTGGATGAAATTTATTCTCCCAATGCATGTACCAAGCTACACCTACCCGGCCTGGAGGACAAACTTTGCGGCCGCTTCCGACCCATACATTTCTCCGGGGTCGCCACCGTTGTTTTAAAGTTTCTCAACATTGTTCGCCCGGACAAAGCCTATTTTGGCGAAAAAGACTACCAACAACTTTTGGTGATCAAACGTCTGGCAAAGGACCTGAACGTGGAAACGGAGATCGTGGGTTGTCCCATCGTCCGCGAACCGGACGGCGTGGCCATGAGTTCCCGAAATGTGTATTTAAACGCGGAGGAAAGGGAGTCGGCCAGATCTTTGTACCAATCCTTATCTTTGGCCCAATCCCTGGCTGAATCAGGCGAAAGAAGAGCCTCTGTCTTGAAAGAAAAAATAAAAGAAATCATTTGCGGGCGCCCACACACAAAAATACAATATATTTCCATTTGCCATCCCGAAACCCTTGAGGAGATGGAAGAGGTTCAAAGCATCGCCTTGGTGGCCCTGGCGGTTTGGGTGGGTAAGGCCAGGCTCATTGATAATTGTATTTTGAAATGTTAGCAGTATGGGGTATATTGATATTTTTCCTTTAAGCTTAGCTAAGGAGACTAGTATGAAAACCATAAATCTTTCAGAAAAAATTATTGAAAAACTACAAATTATTGAAGGGGAAGAAATTCCTGAAAAGATTTCACATCTCCTTGAAAAAAACGCACTATTGAATTTAAAAGAGTGCGAAGAAAGGATCTTTGGCTTTGAGGCTAAATATGGGATGGATTTTCACGAGTTTAAAACAGCTTGGGAAGAAAACAGCATCCAGGACAAACACTCCCATCAAGTTGAAAGAACTTTTATAGAATGGGAAGGCTTTGAATCTGAACGGAGAAAGTGGCTGAATACTTTAAGGGACATAAAGAATTAAGCCATGTTGGGTGATTTTGAAAAAATTTTAGAAGAATTAAATTCCTTAGCTGATAATTTCTTTCCGTCGAGTGATCTTGAAGTTTTCTATAAAAGACTAGACAAAATTAGCCTACGGATTGTTATTTCCTCAGAGCTATTTATTGATGTATATGCAAATACAGATACTGGAAGATACGATTTTAGTTTAATTCATAAAGAAAAAAGAATTTTTGGGTATGACAACCTTCATGGCTGGCATTGTCATCCCTTACAAAATCCGGAAGAACACTTTGAATGCGGCAAACCACAGCTACAGCAAATATTCAAAGAAATAGCTGAAATTGTAGAAGAGCTATCAAGAAAAAGTGAAGATAGATAGAATTCTTGATATGCATCAAACAACCGATGGATTGTAATAATCGGCCTGTCTATTAACTGCTCCTAACCTTCCATTTATAAACCAAGAAACACCACTTCATGGAAACCTTCCTCTATTTTTTCCTGGGACTCATCCTGCTCGTGAAAGGAGCGGACCTTTTCGTGGACGGCTCCGCTTCCCTGGCCTGGAGACTTGGTATCTCCCGCCTCGTGATCGGGTTGACCGTGGTTTCCCTGGGAACCTCCGCCCCGGAGTTGGTGGTGAACCTCATCGCCGCCTTTAAGGGAAGTTCCGATATTGCCGTGGGTAATATCATCGGGAGCAACAACGCCAACCTGCTGCTGATCCTCGGCGTTTCCGCCATACTGTTTCCCATTCATATCTCAAAGAGCACGGTATGGAAGGAGATTCCTTACAGCCTTTTTGCCGTTCTGGCCATTTTTGTTATTACCAACGATAAACTTCTCAATCCCTCATTTTCCTCTGAAATTGGCCGAGTAGATGGCCTGTTTTTGCTGTTTGCCTTTGGTCTGTTCGGTTACTACATCATCACGATGTCAAAAGAGAGTGATGAATCGGATAGCCACATCAAGCCAATCACCATCGCCCTTGCCCTGGGATATATTGCCTTGGGGCTGGTGGGCCTGACCCTGGGCGGCAAATGGCTGGTAGATAGCGCCGTGGTGATGGCCAGGACCCTGGGACTAAGCGAGGCGGTGATCGGCCTCACCGTGGTGGCCATCGGCACCTCCCTCCCCGAACTGGCTACCTCCGTTTCCGCCGCCTATAAAAAGCACTCCGATATCGTCATAGGCAATGTTATCGGCTCCAACATCTTCAATATCCTCTGGGTCCTGGGACTCACCGCCACCATACGTCCCCTGGACTGGAACCCGGCAATCAATTTCGATATTGGGGTATGCGCCGGGGCCACTGCATTATTATTCGTATTCAATTTTACGGGAAAGAAGTACTGCATGGAAAAATGGGAGGGAGTACTCTTCCTCTTTTTCTATTGTGCTTACCTGGCCTTTCTGGTTTTACAGTGAATTCTTTTTTTGTACTGCCCATACGGTCTCTTTTGCAGGGCGAAGTCCCGGAAAAAGCGTTATTTAAGTATTTCCAGAATCAAGAACTATTTATTGAACCCCGTTTTCGTGAAAACAGCTTATATACTTCTTGTCCGTACCTTTTATATGCTTCATAAGCCAATCTTTTAAGAATTTCAAGACTTCGAAGGAAAGTTTGGTGTTGCCTTCCTGGATCTCCCTCTCAAAGCCATGGATCTTGCTTACGAAGTCGTCGTGCTCTTTTTTATGATCAGCCTCGTTCACATAGCTGAACTTCCTGAAATACATCTCCTCTGTATTAAAGTGTGTAACCGTGTATTTGCCGAGTCCACTGATGATATCCATCATGGATTCCTTGGCCTGCCCCTGCCCCATGGCATCGGCCAACTCATTGATAAGCCGTACCAACTCCTTATGTTGCTCGTCAATTATGCTCACCTCTACGCTCAAATCGCTGGTCCAATCGATAAATGCCATTGGCGCCTCCTTTTTAGAATTTTTTAGTGAATTTAAGTACTTACACGTTACCTCTATGTACCGACTCAGGTAGTGGTTGCCGCTTCTTTCCCATATAGCCGGTAGCACCTAATTTTTTATATTACATTATTTGATCCCTATTTTGATGTCAACATTTTATCTCGTTTTTTCCTGTGAGCCCATAGTTTTTCCTTTGAAAGCAACTACATCGAAAGGCGCATCCAAAGGAGCGTGATAGGTGATAGAGCAAGTTTACCGCGCATAGCAGGCGGCAAATCTTGATTTCCACCCCCTTTTTCACTAAAATTGTAGGATTGCATTTGATGGTAGTTCCCCGGATTGAAGGCCCTCGCTTAGAGTTTTAATCCCTTAGAATAACCAATCCACAAACAAATCCATTAGGCGGTGTAGCTCAGATGGTTAGAGCATACGGCTCATATCCGTAGTGTCCGGGGTTCAATTCCCTGCACCGCCACCATTTTATTTTTTAACTTTTTTTATTTTGAGGAAGGAAGCTTGTTATGCATGAAATATCCGACGACAATACCCTTGGAGCTTTTACCGACTGCAAGGTAGCCGACATTGGGTTGGCAGACTGGGGCAGAAAAGAGATCATCATTGCCGAAACGGAAATGCCCGGCCTTATGGCTATCCGCAAGGAATACTGTGACTCCAAACCCCTGAAAGGCTCACGCATCGCCGGATGTCTGCACATGACCATCCAGACCGCCGTGCTCATTGAGACCCTCATAGACCTTGGCGCCGAAGTTCGATGGTCAAGCTGCAACATCTTTTCAACTCAGGACCATGCCGCAGCAGCCATTGCCGCCGCGAAGATCCCGGTTTTCGCCTGGAAGGGGGAAACGGAGGAAGAATACGATTGGTGTATCGAGCAAACCCTGGATTTTGGTGACGGGAAAGGTCCGAACCTGCTTCTGGATGATGGCGGCGACCTGACCGTCATTGTTCATGAAAAACACCCTGAACTGATGAACGATATCAAAGGCGTTTCCGAGGAGACCACCACAGGCGTCCATCGCCTTTATCAAATGGCGGAAGCCGGGACCCTGAAGATGCCTGCCATCAATGTCAATGATTCAGTAACCAAATCAAAGTTCGACAACCTTTACGGATGTCGCGAGTCCCTGGGAGACGGCATCAAAAGGGCCACAGACGTGATGGTAGCCGGCAAGGTCGTTGTTGTGGCCGGATATGGAGATGTGGGTAAGGGATGCGCGCAGGCCATGCGTGGTTTGGGTGCCAGGGTTTTGATCACCGAGATCGACCCCATCATCGCCTTACAGGCAGCCATGGAAGGCTACGAAGTCACCACCATGGAAGACGCCGCTCCGGAGGGGGATATTTTTGTTACCACAACCGGTTGCCGTGACATCATTTGTGGTGAGCATATGGACAAGATGAAACATCAGGCCATTCTCTGCAACATCGGGCATTTCGATCTGGAAATCGATATTGCCTACCTGGAAGGCCGTTCTGATATCAAGGAAATGAATATCAAACCCCAGGTGGACCAATTCACCTATCCCGATGGAAAAGCCTTGATCATACTTGCCAGGGGAAGGTTGGTGAACCTGGGATGCGCCACAGGGCACCCCTCTTTCGTCATGAGCAACTCTTTCTCCAATCAGGTTCTCGCTCAGATTGCCCTCTGGACCGATACGGAGAAGTATCCAATTGGGGTCCACGTTCTTCCGAAATTTCTGGACGAAAAGGTAGCCCGGCTTCACTTGGAGAAACTGGGAGTCAAGTTAACCAAGCTCAGCCAGAAACAGGCCGACTATCTTGGAATCCCCATTGATGGACCCTATAAGCCTGAACATTACAGATATTGATTCCTGGCCGAACAAGCTTTCTTTTTTTACGGGAATGGCAGTTGCACAAAGCCATTCCCGTTTTTTTTGCTTACTTGCTCCCAAGTTCCCGCTTGTGGACACTTGCCAACAATAAGGCCTTTCGTTTGTACTACCAACCGACTTTTTTTCCAGCCGAAGTTCCGGAAAAAGCGTAAATATTTACACCTCCAAAACCTCCTTTTTGTACCCCCCAATTAGCTTAAAAAATCCCTTGGCAAGTTATCCACATTTATTGTTGATAACTTGTGGAAAACTCGGGCTTGAAGCACCGCAAAGCTAAGAAAATCATGGGTTTCACCCTCTTTGCACAAATTTTAATCGCTCAAAAAAAGATCAATAAAAACAATCACTTACGGTGAATGCAAACATGTTGATCTCCTTTTTCTCTATTTTTCGGGGAATTAGAAAGAGTTTTCCACAGGTGGCATGCGGAGAGTCTTGATTTTGCTAAGGAATATGACCTTACAGACGCCAAAAGCCAGTAGCAGAATGGCTCTCAAAGAAGGGGAAAAATAAAGGTGTTGATTTTACAGGGGCTAATGAGCAAGATTTTGGTAAGAATCAAAATTTGCGGCGAAATTTTGCAGCGAGTTTTTGCCGAAACTGAAAGGATTTTTAGCCACTAAATTCGCGAAGGCACACGAAAAAGACTGAGAGACGAGGGGACTTTTTAAGCATGAACTTGTTTTTGGAAAGAAGAAAAGAGATTAACCTTTCTCTCCAACGTGCAAGGCCACTATACCACAAGTCAGGTACCTATATCGGACATTTTTCATTCCGCATTCTTCCATGATATTCTTCAGCTTTTGGGAAGATGGGAAATCAATAACGGAGTCGGGCAGGTATTGGTATGCCTCCTGGTTCCCGGAGAC
>JAJDAS010000173.1 GCA_029261755.1 Nitrospinia bacterium | reverse complement strand
TTAAAATGCGAACGGGAGGGGTTTGCTCTTGACAACGTGCCTTCTAATGGGTGACCCCGGTCCCAGAAGTGGCTTGATTCTGTCAGGTATATGTGGAGCCGCTTCTAAATCATGGGGGAAAACCTCTACAGGTAATGAATACGGAATTTGCACATAATTCTGTAGAGGATTACCACTTACTTTGTCTAAAATTTCTA
The DNA here is from genome assembly GCA_029261755.1 of Nitrospinia bacterium. Lineage (GTDB taxonomy): Bacteria > Nitrospinota > Nitrospinia > JACRGO01 > JACRGO01 > JACRGO01. The sequence goes on along the minus strand of JAJDAS010000173.1, from coordinate 17,053 downwards.
TCCTCTTTACCTCAAGAGGAATCCCCTTCTTATAGGTCAAAATATCGAGAAATTGTTGAACAAACGAATTGCTGAATTTCAAGGCGCTGTCAATATCACTCTCTTTTATTTCAACAACAATTCTCTGAATTTGGTGACTTGCATCGCTGCACTTGAAATATAGCTTGGCAGTTCGTCTTTGTGTCTTGTTTTCTCGTGGCGCATAATGACATTCGAGGTGCTTTAATTCTTTCATTTTTCCGGCGAGAACAAGATTAGAGAAACCATCATCCAAATCATTTCCACTAAGACTAAATTGATCATTGGCAAAAGTGTTTCCTAAAACGTATTCGATTTTGTACTCACCAGAAATTGGTTGTTCTTTATAATTTATAGATAAATCAACAACAAAGGTGTGGCCTTGGAAAATTGCTGGAATCGAACATCTAACAAGTTTCTTTCCCTTCTCTTCTTGAACTTTGCTAGAACCATTAAAAACCATTAGCGTTTCCTTAATTACCTGAAACTCCGGTTAGGCGGGAATTTTCCCGTAAAACGACCTCCAGCAATACCCAATATAGGTGGGGTATTGTTTGAAGACTATCAAAACATATTTGAATTTTTCAATTCTTAAACCGGACTAGCCCACGGAACACACGGAACTACACAGAAAAAAAAACAAATAAATACCTTTCCGTGTCTTTCTGTGTATTCCGTGGGCTAGGTGTTTTTCATTTTTACAAGGTTTTGTTCTTGTTTTAGCTTTTTTCAGGTTCCTTATTGAGACCCAACATAAATAGAAAGGTTATCAATACAATCCATTTCACTAACAACCAGAGAAGATCACGTTTCGGTAAATCCCGGTAAATACGGTACCACCTTAGCGGGTTACAATAAAAACGGAGATAGGCCATTGCTTTTAGTCTGAAAAAACGTTTGTCCGGCACTTCGCTGAGGTTGGAAGATTGGAAGATAAAATTGGTGGTTAATTCACGCGCATTACAGATCATGTCATCTTTGATTTCGTCATAAAGCTCCGTTCCCTGGAATGGACTTAAAGTAGAAAAATAAGCCATATGCAAGGGTGAACGGACGGCGAAATCGTATGTCTGTTTGATTTCCTCCTCTGTCTCAGTGGGGAAACCTGCCATAAAGTAGCCCACCGTAAAAACTTTTCGTCGCGCAAAAGCTTTGATGGAAGCCTTAGCCTTCTTAAGGTTAAGGTGTTTTTTGATACGTTTTTGCACTCTCGGAGAAGCCGTTTCAACAGCCAAACTGACATACTCCAAACCGGCGCGACAGAGCTTGTCTATTTGCTCTTCTTTAAGAATATCTATGCGTATGGCGTTTGGAAAGGCGAAACGAATAGATGGCCCTTTTTCTAAAAGCAAATCTAATATTTTATCCATTCGTTTTCTGTCCAGATTAAAAATGTCATCAAGAATATCAAAATGATAGACCTTAAACCTATCCACCAGGGCATTGATCATCCTTAACACATATTCGGGGCTGTTAGCGCGAAACTTTTTCCCCATTGCCTCGTGGCAATAGGTACATTTATATGGACAACCACGACTTGTAATAATAGGCATATAACGCCTGTTGTAAAAAATAGTATTGCCCTGGCGGACGGCATAGGCCGATATATCAACTAAATCCCACGCCGGAAAAGGAAGGGAGTCAAGGTCGTCAATAAAGGGCTGTGGTTCTCTCTTAAGCATCTGTCCATTTTCGCCCCGAACCGCGATTCCCTTAATTTCTCTCCAGGGTTCTCCTTTCGCTATAGACGTAAGGAGTTGTTCCACAGTAGCGTCACCTTCATAAATTACCGCTCCATCAATGGCCCGGTCTTCCAGGGTTTCATCCGGGTATTGAGAGGGATGTGGACCGCCTGCAAGAATTATTGCCTCTGGAACGGCTTTTCGAACAATTCCGGCCAAATGATGCATATTAATGGACTCTGCTGTAAACGCGCTGAAGCCAACCACATCCGGTGTCCAGCCGTTAATGAGATCAAGAATCGTCTTCTCAGGATCCTCATATATAAAGGTGTCCATAAGCCGAACATCCCACTCACATCGTTCCCGTACGATGGAAGCAATGGACATAATTCCCAACGGAGGAGAAGAAAATCCATGCTTCCTATTTTCAAAGGTTGCTTTGATTAACAGTATTTTTTTTGATTTTTCCGGATTTTGCATAAGTTGGGATAAAAAGCGTCGGATTCGCCAAATCCTTTCAGTTTAGTTTATAGCCAAAGATTTTTAAATTTTTTGCCACGAAGCCACAAAGAAAACAAAAACGCTAAAAGAAATTTCACAAAGAGTTAAAGAGTTAAAGAGGAGGAAGAAAAAAATCTTTGTAGGATTTGGGCTTTCCTATTTGGCTTTTCTCTTTAACTCTTTTACTCTTTGTGAAATGTTGTTTGCTTTTGATTTTAAAGGTTGTTTAATAGTGAGAGACGAATTCTCAGAGTTACCGGGTAAGTCACTAATCAGTGAGATTAAAAACAATAGCATGCATTTGAAGGAATGTCATCTGAGCATTGCTTCCATGCAAGAAGAAAAAATCTAATGGAGTGGGGGAGTACCGGAGTGTTGGAGTATTGGAAAAAACCAAGGCCAACGAACGTACGATTCATTATGTAGGATACCAAGGCAAATGACTTCATTGCATTGGTAAACGGAAATCCCGGCCCCATCACTCCAGTACTCCAGTACTCCATTGAATGGTAACCTTGCGGGGGAAATTTTGCTCTGTTATTCTTTCGGTTGGGTATTAATTTAAAAGGAGGCGTTTTATGAAAGAGGACAAATATAGTTTTACCGCTGAGGCTTCGGCCACATTTCGCGCCATCGGAACCTATGAAAAGGATGAAAAACTGCGCAATCCGGACCACCTGGCCGAGCGGCTCGTAAGTGATAAATACAAGTTTGCTTTAAAGTTTGGCCTCTTGCGCCGGTTAGGGCTTTTGTACGCGGGACGCAAGTTTCCGGGTCTTTATGAAGGACACCTGTCGCGCAGTCACCATTATGATAAAATTGTGAAAGAAGGATTGTCAAAAGGAGCAGAACAGTACGTTATACTCGGAGCCGGGCTGGATAGCCGCCCATATCGCCTTGCCAATCAGGCCGACAATTGCCGCATCTTCGAAGTAGATCACCCGGCTACCAGCAAATTTAAGAGAGAGCACTTACGGCTGGCTGGAATTAAAACCGACCATGTAACCTATGTGGAAGTGGATTTTACAAAAGAAAAAGCTCAGGATCGCCTGCTGGAGGAAGGATTTAAAAAAGATGTACGCACGCTTTTTACATGGGAAGGCGTTATTATGTATCTCAATGATGAGGCTGTTACCGATGTGCTGAAATTTGTCGCCTCTTTGCCGTCCGGCTCATCCATTACGTTTGACTACTTTTTCGAGGACGTAATAACGAATCCGGGAAAATTTAGCGAAGCCGAAGTGCAAATGGATTATTTAAAAAAAATTAATGAACCCTATACCTTTGGCACGAACCTGGAGGATATGGAAAAATATGTTTCTGACAGAGGTCTGGAACTTGTGGAAAACCTAGGTCCTGACGACCTCAATAGTCGATACCTAAAAGGGCACCATCGCGGCGTGGTTGCGTGGTATGGGATTGCGCAGGCAAAAGTGCATTGAATCATTAAAACATTGAGTCATTGAGAGATTGAATTAAAGAAACTTTGATTTGGGCATATTCAGGCTCGGAGTACCGGCTTCCGGAATTCAAGCCTTCACCTTTTTTTTCAAGTCCCTTGCATGGTAATTCCGGGAATTTTTCTCTCGCAATTAAATCAAACCGGCGGGAACCTGAATGATTTTTTCAGAAATAAGCTCCACTTTTTCGCTGTTATTGATGACAACTCCAAAAGGAATATTGTTATCCTTGATGAATTTTTCCAGGGAAATCAGCTTCTTTTTGTCAGTCCGTAAACCATACTTGATTTCAACGGGTAAAATACCGAATGGCCCCTCTAATATAAGGTCCACCTCCGCGCCATTCCTGGTGCGGTAATAAGAGTAGTTCCATCCGGTGACATTCAGGGCCTGGAGGCCCTTAATTAATTCCTCCATGACAAACGACTCGAAATCCGCCCCCACGAAGGGAGACGCTTGCAACTTATCCATGGTGTCTATCCTGGCCAAGTAATGCAAAAGGCCCGGGTCCCGGAATATCCCTTTCGGCATTTTGACAATGGATTTACTGACACTTTTTTCATAACTCAAGACGTTCCGCCAAATGAAGCTTCCCTCCGCTATATCCAGGTATTCCTTGACGGTTACCTCGGAGGTATCCAACGACCTTCCCAACTCCGATCTATTGACTATTGTTCCCGTCAAGGAAGAGAGCATCATGATTAATTTCCTGTAATTAACCATATTCAGTTTTGGGAACAACTTCCTGATATCCCGCTCCACGTATGTTTGAAAATAGTTTTCCATCCAGAAGGAAAAAAACTCCTCGTCGCCGGAAAGGGCCGGTTCCGGGTAACCGCCCCCGTGAAAAAAAGCCATGATATCCCCGTGGGGAATACCGGATTTCAACCCCTTTAAATAGTCCGTTGTTTCACGGGACAGACCGGACCGGAAGATCCGGTAGAACGGGGGCAGGTCCCTTTGGTAATACTCGTTCATCTTTAATGTTCCCAATTCCACTATAGCCACTCTGCCGGCCAAGCTTTCGGAGACATTTTTTAGCAGGCCGAAGGAACTGGAACCGGTTAACAGGAAACGGTTTTTTTTCCCGGGGCAGGAATCGATAACTCCCCTTAATTCCCGGAACAAGGCGGGAGAAATTTGAGCCTCATCAATGATGGCCCTGGAAGGATTTTCCTTGAAAAAGAAATCAAAGTCTCCCGTTACCCGGTCATAGTCCGACCCCTTTTCCAGGTCAAAATAATTCCATTCCGGCCGGACCCTTTTCGCAAGGGTGGTCTTCCCGCCCTGCCTGACCCCTAAAATAATGACGGCAGGAAAAAGTCCCAACAATTTATCGATTTTATTCCCCAAATTTCTTTTTATATCAGTCATATCCTAATGATACATTAGGATTTTACTGGTGTCAATCGAAATTCGGCAATGTTCAATGAGGGAGATCTTGGGAGCTTGGCGGAGGGGATACATGAAAATGTAACAACCTCTTTTCAACGCCAATTCAGCGACGCTGTACGAGGTGCCGGCAAACTGATTTCGGACGGAAAAGAAAACCGTGCCGGTCTTTGAAGGTTATACTTCAGTATTCGAAATTCCTTGTTCGATATTCTGCTGTTCCACTGATCTGAACGGCTATGGACATTAGGGAAGTTCAGAAATAACTTATCTTCCATCACTCCATCACCCTCCGCCTTCTGCTCTCTGTCTTTTGCTTTTTGCGTCCCTCGTCCCTCGCCCAAGCGTAGCGTTCGTCCATCGGTCTTTTCCGTCCATCGCTCCATTACTCCGCTTTTTTCTCCCCCTTCCATCACTCCGCTTTTCTTTCTCTCCCCTTCGTAACTAGCACCATCAGCACGGGGGTCAAGGTAAATTCCGCCAGCAACGCTGTGTGGATGGTAAAGCCGGTGAGCAGTCCAAAATAAACGAGGTTCTTCATGGAAGAAAAAAGGAATACGAAAAAACCCGCTGAAAGGACGATGCTGGTCAAAAGGATGGCGCGGCCAGAGGTCTGCAAGGTATTTCGTACCGCCTCCCTGGAATCCCCCGTCTCCTGATAATATCTACCAAAGTTATGCATGAAGTGGATCGTGTCGTCCACCACCAGCCCAATGGCAATGCTTCCGATTAGCAGGGTAAAGGCGTCCAGGGGAATCCCCACCCACCCCATCAGTCCCAGGGTCATGATAATGGGGAGGAGGTTGGGAATCATGCTCACAAGCCCGATTCGAATATCCCCCATGATAATGACCATAAGCAGAGTGATCACAATAAAGGCGATGATATAACTCTTGGTCATGCTGTGTATCATGGCGGTGATGGCCCTGAAAAGGATGGCTACGAATCCCGTTACCGTAACCTTCACCTCGTCTCCAAAGACCGCTTTGAACTTTTCCTCCGTTTCCCCGATAAATTTGGTGTACAGCACCGCGTCCAGGGCGGGCAGTTTCATGGAAAAACGAGCCTCGCTGAAAAGTGTGTCCACTACATCCTGAAGATCATCGGACCCGCTGTTTTCAAACAGCAAAATTTCCTGGGCCACCAGGTTTTTATCTTGAGGAATAGCGTGAAATTCCGGCTTGTTTTCATTCAAGGCCTGGTGAATCTCCTTAATGACGTCCGCCAGGGAGTATGTCTGCCCTACGAACAAAGGACCCTCTTTATATTGCTCCAGGGAAATGCTCAACTCCCCCAGTTTTGCCAGCAGTTTTGGATCGTACCAACCCTTTTCCTTTCCGGTGTCCAGCAGCATCTCCAAAGAAAGGCTTCCCCCGAGGTGGGTGTCAATGACCTTGGTGTCTTTTCGGATAGCGGATTCCTCGGACATCCACACGAGTGGATTATAGGAAAAATGGAGACGGGACGCGCCCAGTAACGAGACCACTAGCAGGATCACGCTCACCACAATTATCCCCCTGGGATTCCCGGTGGAAAAATCACTCACGCGAATAATAATTTGATCCAATTTTCCTTTAGAGCTTCCCGGTTTGATCTCTTCCTCCCGGACGCCCTGTTTTTTACTCAAGGGAATAACGGCTAGAAGCGCGGGGAGCAAAACAACGGTATAGACCAGGGCCAGCATCACGCCGGCAGGGGCGTATATACCTATCTCCGCAACCGGGGTCAGGTCCGATGCAATGAAGGACATGAGTCCCCCGGCGGTGGTGATGCTGGTCATAAGAATGGCGGTTCCGGAATGCCCTATGGCATATTTGATGGCCTCCACCTGGTCCTGCCCGGACCGGAACCTCCGGTAAAATATGGCCAATACATGCACGGAATCCCCCACGCCCACGGCTATAAGAAAAGATGGAAGGATTTGAGTGGGCACTTTGATGGTCACTCCGATCAAAGCCATGAGTCCAAAGGTGGAGACGAGGGAAAGAATCACCACAAGCAGGGGAAGGAGCACGCCGGACAGCCTGCGGAAAAGGAGAAAAAGGAAGGCCGCGATGGTCACTAATGCCAAACCCATAAAGATTCCCATGTCTTTTTGGATGTTTGCCTTTACCTCGTAATCCACAGCTGGAGAACCTGCCAGATAAAGGGGGAAATCAGGACTTTCATGCCTTGCCATAACCTCTTTTACGGCCAGCAACATCACATCAACTTCCTGGTCCGTAAGATATGCCTGCCCGTTTTCCTGTTTTTTTCCTGGAGCTGAAGGAGCGGCATCCTCCTCAAAACCGGCAAGAGGGTCCGTTTCCGCCTCATCAAAGCCGGAAAGAAGGTCCTCCCCGGCTTCCATAGATGGGGCGCCCTTTTGCTGTTGCGCTGGAAAAGAAAAGGTATCCGGTTCAATGACGAAAGCTGTGTAGCGTCCATCCTGCGAGATCATGGCGTTTTTATAAGATGGATTGGTCATAACACGGTTCTTCAGGATCTCCATGTCGCGGTCATTCTCCGGCCATGTTTCCAAAAGGTCCTCTACGATCAATTCATCTTCTTTACCAAAGGTGGACCGGGCGTTCCAAAGGCTTGTAACCTCTTTTACGTGGGGGACGCTTTTTTCCAGGTCTTCATGGAAGTTTTTCAGTTTTTTGAGAAAACCTTGATCAAAGGTTTCTGGAGGGTTCACGGCCACGATAAGGGTCTCATCCATGCCGAACTGGCTCTGAAATTCTCTGTATTTCATTAGCACGGGGTCGGTTTTGTGGAAAAAAGCCTCCGTAGCGGTGTCGATCTTCAGAGTGGGCAATTGCAAGGTCAGCATGGCCGCAAAAAGGACCATAATTGCTATGGCCTTTTTGGGATGGCGGCAGATGGCATTGGTCAAGGATTCAAAAGAAGCGGTAATGTGATCGGTTAATTTTGCCATGGGCTTAAAAAGGTCGTTGTTTCAAAATTTTGAAATTCAACTCGCATTATATCAGGTTTGGCTCAAATATGGAGGATTTAATTTACCACCTTTTTTTAGAGACGACGCAATAAAGTTAAGGAAGGAAGCAGTTTATTGTCTTACACCATACATTCTCTTTCAGATATTGATAAGAAACGTCCTTTTGTGGTCTGAAGGTCCTCGTGTCAGCGGCACCCATAAAAAAGTAGCCTTGCTTTGTTTTGAAAAAGAAGGAGGGTTTTGCCTCAGGCAGATTTGCGGTGGGATTTTTTGTCTTTTCGACGTTCATCTTTTCGTCAACTTCCCTCTGAATTTCTCCAACTGTTTTTTGTAATGGCTTTTGTCGCCTGTTTCCAGCTTCAAAGCCTCCTCTTCCGTTACAATGGCCTTGTCTACGGCCCCGTTGGTAAAGTACGCCTCCGCCAGGGTGTCCAGGATGTGGGGTTTCCTCTGCAAGGCCGCCGCTTTTTCCGCCAACCTCAAGCCCTCCGGATAATCGAGCAGGGATCGATCCTCACTGGTGAGGAGAATCCAGGCAAGATTGTTTAAAGCCGTGGCATCAGCGGGTTCAAGTCGCAGAGCGTTGCGGTAGGACTCCACTGCCCCTTGATGGTTGTTTCGTTCCAGCCGAATTTCTGCTAACAGAAGATGCAACTCCGGCTTATCGCTATCGGCCTCGGCCATTTCCAGAAGTTTGGCTTCCATGAGACTCAGCTTCATGGAGGCGAAGGGCGAGTATTGTTTGGAGAACACCATGAGTCCAAAAAGGACCAGCAGAATTGCAATGAAACAGGATTTGTATTGGAAGACCTTTTTATGATGCGCCGTGGCCAACTCCGGCTGCCTTTCGCAATCCCGTACGAATTCCACCCGTTCCTTTATGCCGTAATGGTGCCAGTTAGAGGCATCGGGGTCTATCCCGTTGGCGTAGGCCACTTTATTAAGGGAAGAAACCAAGGGCTCGGAACTTCCCAGCAAACTTAAGGAAAAGAGGTCGGCCTGCCTTTCAAAATTCCTGGAAAAGAAACCGAAGAGATACCGGAAATAGAGGAGCAGTAAAGCCACCATGGGGCCAAAAAAAATGAAGGCCATGGCGTTCTTGTTCCCGTTGATAAAAAAATCCGGGAAGTAATCCACCAATCCACACCAGTAAACTGACCAAAAAAAGATGTCCGGGTATAAATAGGAGAGGATGGCGTACCCCATAAAGAAGATCAGGTAAAAATGGAGATGGTGATTCTTTGAATGCCCCAATTCGTGGGCCAGCACCGACTTCAACTCTTCCCTGTCAAGAATCTTAACGATGGAAGGTGTTAATAAAATAAAGCGGAAACGGCCCACAATGCCCATGATACCCGCTGTGATGGCTTGCGACTCCATGATGGGCCACATGATGGCATTTCGGACCGTCACTCCAGCCTCTTTGCATAGATCGGATAGAAGCTCCAGGAGGTCGGGATTGCGAACATCTTCGCACCCCCAAATCGTTTTGACAAAAACGGGAAAAAAGGTGCCGAGAAATATAAAGAACATGGCGTACAGGAACAGGTGGGTCCATTCGTTTCGCTTCAAGGCTTCATGAACAACCTCGGGCAGCACGACGGAGAGGTCCATGAAGAGAGTGGCGATGAGCCAGGGAAGAATCACCGGCAGGTTGAATCGGACCTGGAAAAACACGTAATTCACCCTGGAAAAAGACCCGTGGGAAAGGATGTTGTACAAGGGGTAGGCGCAGGACCACAAAATGGCCAGGAATAAAAAAAAGGGAGCGATTCCCAGGACGCTTTGCAAAGTCTCCGAGGGTAGAAAGGCCAAAAGAGTTTTCAGTTCCAGCAGATAGAGCAAGGCGGCGTAAAAGACAAGGCCCAGGGCCATGTGCCTGTTGAGAAACGCCTGGTATTGGCCTTTCGATTGATACCCATAGGGAAAAGCCTCCCACTCCTTCAAACGTTTTTGGAAGAACCGGAGGGTGGTGTAGGCATAGAGGGAAATGAGAAAAATGGTTCCAACGAGGTAGACAGGCCAGGAATGGGAAGGGTAGTCTTCCGGGAATTGGGTGGAGTAAACCAGGATGGCGATGATGATGAATATAAAGTTGGTGAACATTCACTCATTTCCGGATCGGATGATTTCTCTTTGGCGTTTGAAGAGATATCCGAACAGGATTTCCTGGTCATCCTTATTGATGGCGTCAAAAGCAACGGCGGTTTCATAGTAGGGATTCCCCTCGTCATCTTTTTTTTCTATCACTCTTTTCACCGTGCCCAGGACCGCTATGGAAAAAGGGGGATAGGTAGGGGGAGAAATCATCAACTTCAGCTTGTCGTTGGTTTTGAAGGTTTCCTCGTATTCTTTGAGCTGCATTCCCCGCCCCCCCAACTCCTTACAGACGGTTTCCTGCTTCCATTCGCCGGACCTTTCCTTGTTCAGCTCCGCATAGATCAAATTGAGCTTGTAGTCTATCAACCTCCACATCTTCACAAAGCCTGGTCCCAAGGACTCTTCCATCTCCTTTTCCATGACTTTGATGGTGGAAATGTCTTGCAAAAGCGCGGCGCGTCCTTCACGGTCGCTGGTGCTATGGGCGCAGTAAATATCCTTGATGGATTTGAACTCCTTTGCGGAGATGGGAGAATAGCTGAGGGGAAAGTGGACCGGTACTCGGTTGGACTCGCGGTCTTGCCGGTTTTGGGCACTATTTTCTTTCTCTTTTGGGTTCATGGTTTACCACCTTTAAAATCAAAAGCAAACAAAATTTCACAAAAAGTAAAAGAGGAACAGAGAAGGGAAAAAAGGAAATATCTTTTTTAAAGTTGTTTTTTCTCTTCTGCTTTCCTCTTTTGCTCTTTTATTCTTTGTGAATAAAATCTTTAAAAATTAGTGGAAATTCGTGGTTAAGAAAGCTTTTGTTCTTTATTTTTTTGTGGTTCAAAAATTCCAAATATCTTTTGCCAGGATTTAAAGTCAGACAAACTTCACCACTTTCCCGCCGGCCCCTTGAACAACCCCGATCACACCCGGATCTTCTCCCGACTCCTTTAGCAGTCCCAGGGCTTTTTCCGCATCATCCCGGCTAACAAAAAGAACCATCCCGACTCCCATATTGAAGGTGCGAAACATCTCTTCCTCCGGCACATTGCCCGTTTTTTGAATCAGGCTAAAAATGGGCGGCGTTTCCCAGGTTCCTTTGCGGATATCTACATCCATCCCCTCCGGCAAAATCCTGGGGATATTTTCCACTAGCCCTCCCCCGGTGATGTGAGAGATTCCCTTCACTCGGATGGATTCCATGAGGCGGAGCACTGCCGGTGTGTAGTTTCTGTGGGGCTGCAAAAGCGCATGGCCGATAGTCCCGCCAAGCTCCGGGAGTTGGTCTTCCACCGAGTACTTGCCCTCTCCGAACAGCACCTTACGCGCCAAAGAATAGCCGTTGGTGTGGAGTCCGTTGGACTTCAGGCCGATCAACGTATCCCCCGGCAGAATATCCGCACCGGTGACCATCTTTTCCTTTTCCACCACTCCCGTCACCGCGCCCACCAATTCATACTCGCTGCCAGTGTAAACGCCGGGGAGTTCGGCAATCTCGCCGCCTATGATGGGAAGGTCCACCTCCTTGCACCCGATCTTCAGGCCGGTGACGATGGCCTCCATCTGCGCCGGGTCCACACTGTTCACGGCGATATAATCCAAAAAGGAAATGGGTTTGGCGCCCTGGCAGAGGATGTCGTTGCAGCTATGGGCCACCATGTCGATGCCGATGGTATCGTGCTTCCCGGCCATATTAGCCACCATAAGCTTGGTACCCACGCTGTCGATGCTCTGAACCAGCACAGGGTGCTGGTAATCCTTCAAAATGGCTCCCAAGTCCACCATGCCGCCAAAGCTTCCGATGCCTCCCAGGACGGTGGCGTTGTGGGTTTCCTTGATTAGGGGTTTGATTCTTTGAACGCTCTCGTTTCCGGCGTCGATATTGACCCCGGCGTCTTTGTAATGGATAGGTTTGCTCATTTTCCTCTACTTTTTCTAAAATATACGCAAAAAACTAGCTGTTTGTAAAAGGAACTATTCTAACATCCCCCCCTCTGGATATTCCACAGGGAAATATGGTTATCTTCAGGTCTTTTCGGGAGGAGTACTTTTTTCCTCTGTTTGGCTTTCAGCCTGAAAGATGGAAGTGGTGTCCACCAGCTGTCCTTTTTCTTGGTAACCCACCATATCCTTCATTTGGACCCCTTTTTCAAAGGGCTTCCGGGTAAAGTGGCGAATGATTCCTATCATAATGCCCAAAGCCAGGAAGGCACCTCCCGGGAGCAGCATCACAATCCACGGCTCCCAATAATCACCCAGGATTTGGATGTCAAACAGGCTTCCGTTGCCGAGGATCTCCCGGACCCCGCCCAAAACCATCAAAGCCCAAGTGAAGCCCACCCCAAACCCCAAAGCGTCTGAAATGGAAGGGGGAACAGGGTTCTTAGAAGCAAAGGATTCCATCCGGCCCAGGATAAGACAGTTCACCACAATGAGAGGGACATAGGGCCCAAGGGATTTGCTGATCACCGGGAAAAGAGCCGCCAAAGAGTAGTCGGCAATGGTCACAAAGGTGGCGATAATAACTATGTAGCTGGCGATTCTGACTTGATGAGGAATGATCTTTCGCAAGGTGGAGATAAACAAGGAGGAGTTCAGCAACACGAAGGTAGTGGCCAATCCCATGGCTAGCCCGTTAGTGGCGGAGTTGGTGACGGCCAGGGCAGGGCACATCCCCAGCAATTGGACAATTACCGGGTTCTCTTTCCAGATTCCTTTTTTAAATTCCGTGAAATTTTTTTCGCTCATTTGTTTGGTTCTTTCTTTATTCGCGAACATTCGTGTTTATTCGCGGTTCCATGACTTTGATTTTAAAGGTTTTTATTGTCTATGGTTTGCTTCCAAAAGCTGCTTTGAATTCCTCCATGCTCCTGTTGATGATCTTTACCACCGCCACCGAAGAAATGGTGGCTGCGGTAATGGCCTGGATCTGGTTTGGTTTTTGGGGTTTGACGTTTTTTATGTATTCGATCCGGGGAAGGGCGGAAAGACCCTTGAATTGGTCCTGAAATTCATCGAAGGCGATCTTGTTTCCAAGGCCGGGTGTTTCAATCTGATACAGTACCACCATCCCCTTCAAGGTATCAAAGGACTGGTTGGCTCCCACCATCATCTCGATCTTTCCTTGAAATCCGTTGCCGGAACAGTTGAATGCATACCCCACTATATTGCCGTTTTCGTTGAACCCTTTATAAATAGTCAACTTGTCTTTCGTTTCTTCTTCATACCTTACCGCTCCAGGTAGAACTAGGAATATGGCTTTTTTTAAGCTTTCCAGACGATGTTTCTCAATGGCCGGAGTTGCCGCTTGGTACACAAGAGAAAGACTCCCACCGGAGAAGAGTCCAACCACCGTTAAGACCGCGAGCATTTTGAAAGTCAGATTTTTCAAAGCCTTCACTTCCTCCCGTAAATATGGGGGATGGTATAAGTATTGATGATGGGAACGCAGCAGTTCATGAAGAGGATGGAGTACATGACCCCTTCGGGTAGTCCGCCGAAACTCCTGATGATGAGGGACAGTAGGGCGATCCCGATTCCGAAAATCCAATGTCCTGTCGGGGTAATGGGACTGGTAACCATGTCGGTGGCCATAAAAAAAGCGCCAAGCACCATTCCTCCCGCAAACATGTGAAATGTTGGCGGTGGAAACTGTTGCGGATCATAAATCCATAAGCCACCCCCGAAAACCAGGATCGTCAAATAGATAGCAAGCGGGACTCTCCACTGGATAATGTTTTTTTTCAACAAATAAAGAGCGCCCAGAAGGAGGGCGATGGAGCAAGTCTCTCCCAGTGAACCTCCGGTGTTTCCAATCAAAAGATTGGGCAGGGCCTCGAATTTTCCGTCGAATTTCATCAAGGACAGGGGAGTGGCGGCGGTAACCGAGTCCAAATGTTTAGCAGGCTCCATCCATGCGAAGGGTTCGGTCCAGGTGGTGATGGTGACAGGAAAAGCGGCCTGCAGGAAGGCCCGTCCTATTAGGGCCGGATTGAAAATGTTGAAGCCGAGGCCGCCGAAGACGTTCTTGCCCAGGCCCATGGCCACCACAGACCCCAAGGCCGCCGCCCAAAGTGGAAAGGAGGGTGGAAGAGTGAGCGCCAAAAGAACTCCTGCCACTGCCGCGCTATAGTCGTTGAGTTGAATTTCCTTCCCCCGGATTTTCTGAAAGGCGTATTCGGTGATCAAGCAGAAGGTAACACAGGTGGCGATCAAAGCTAGAGCGCGTGGTCCGAAAAAGACCACTCCGGCGATCATGGCCGGGATCAAGGCATAGATTACCGAGCGCATGATTTGCGGTACATCTTCCCCCTCTCTGAAGTGGGGGGAAGGAGAAACCAGGAGATTTTTAGTGGGTTGTTCAGGCATCTTTTTATTGTTGAGTGGGAACTGCTTCTGGTTCAGGGTTCATAGGTTCATGGTTAAAAAGCGTTACAGGCAAAGCGTTTTGCGATTTTGGGGTTTTTGATTAACACTATACTTCGGCCAAGAAAATAGAGCAGCAGTAAATGTATAAAGCCTTCAACGGGGAACCTGGAACGTTGAACCTGAAACCGCTTCTTGTTATTTACCTCTTTTTCTTCGGAATCACCGCCCCGGTCGTTCTCCTCTCTTCTTTAGCCTTGTATTTTCCATAACGAATCCATTGAACCAGGGGGATGGCCGATGGGCAAACATAGGAACAACATCCGCACTCGATGCAATCCGAAAGGCCGCCCCTTTCCGCTTTCTCCAAAACCAAAAATTCAGAAAATCGGGCAAGACGCGTTGGAAGAAGACCCATGGGACAGACACTCACACAACGGCCACATCCGATACATGCCCTGGACTTCATGTTGATCAGTTCTTTATCGGTTAATACCACAATCCCCGAAAATCCCTTCATAATGGGGATTTGCAGGTTCGAAATCGCGTTGCCCATCATGGGGCCGCCTAGGATCACCATGCGAGCGTCATCTGTTAAACCGCCACAGGCATCGATACAGTGTTGGATGGGAGTGCCGATTTTCACCAGAAGATTGTCCGGTTCTTTGATGCCGGGACCGGAGACCGTTACTACCCTTTCTATTAAAGGAACACCTTCCTGGATGGCGTTGGCGGCGGCAACGGCGGTTCCCACGTTTTGTACCAGGGCTCCCGCATGAGCCGGTAGTTTCCCCGATGGGACATCTCTGCCCATGATGGCCTGGATCAGCATCTTCTCTCCACCTTCTGGATATTTGGTCTCCAGGCACTTGATCTCCACATCGGACCCATCTTTCTCTGCTACTGTTCCCATGGCTTTGATGGCTTCCGGTTTGTTGTCTTCAATTCCGATAAATGCCTTTGGAGTGCCCAACGCCTTTTGAAAAACCTTGAGTCCGTAAAACACCTTTTCCGGTTGTTCCACCATCAGCCGGTGATCCGCAGTAAGGTAGGGCTCGCATTCCGAACCGTTCAGGATCAAGGCTTCAATTTCGGTGTCCTTGGGCGGTCTCAATTTCACATGAGTTGGAAAAGAGGCTCCTCCCATCCCGGAAATTCCCGCCTGTCGGATAGCAGGGCCGATGGCTTCCCGGCTCATTTTATCCAGACCTTCAGCCTTTTCCATGCCCTCCACCCATTGGTCTTCTCCATCGGGAATGATCACCACCGATTCCACATTCACCCCGGATTGATGGGGCCTTCTTTCCACAGTCTTCACCTTGCCGGAAACCGGGGAATGTACAGGGCAGGTAACAAAACCTTCGGTATCGCCGATGATCTGCCCCTTTTTCACCAGATCCTTCTTCTTTACCAGGGGCTTGTTAGGCGCCCCGATGTGCTGCAGAAGGGGGACGATAATCTCGGGGGGATCGGGGATAGCCCGGATAGGCTTATCTTCCGTCCAAGATTTTTCATGGGGCGGATGAACGCCCTTTTTAAAGGTATGAAGCTGCATGATTATAAGGGGTTGATATAGAAACCGGTCCAACGAGTCTATTTTCTCAAAACTATTAATTTTATGCCATGGATGAATTGGATATCAATTTTAATTGTTTTTTTTAACTACTTAGGCCAAGGCCTAGGCTAAGGAAAGTAAAAAGGCTTGAGGTAGCAAGGTTTAGAGATTCACCCCCTTCGCTTTCCCTGTACTCTCTTCCGCATGCCTTTGTTTTCACCTATTTATTAGCCTTAGACTCCGCCTTAGCCTCTTCCTCAATCCAGGCAACCCTACATTGGTTCATGGAGAGTTCCTTGACTGGGTTCTCTTTTATTCATTACAATCAGATTTTACTTTCCTACCGGCAGGGAGGGGACATCCATGGGACCCATACTGAATCGTATTTTTTGTAATCTCTCTCTCCTGGTCGCCCTTTCCCTCGTATCCCCACTTAGCACGTTTTCCGAGGACCTTCAGGCTTCCATCAACGGTTCCGGCGGATCGTCTCTGAAAGTTCGTTACTCCAAGAAATGGGAATCTCTCGGCCAAGGCATCGCCCAAAAAGAGGTTTCCCTTATTTCCGGTGACTCCTTCGTTTGGGCCGTTCTTAAGTTCATCAAGATGGACCCGACCTATTTCGAGATCAAAGTTCTGACTTCCGCACGTTTGGGCGAAAAACAAGGATTTTTTGTGCGGACTCAGGCGGAGAAAAGTGATGCGATTTTGATGATCAACGGAAGCTATTTCGATAAAAAACGGAGACCCCTGGGGTTTTTGGTGAGCGACGGGGAGAGAATCAAGAATCGGGTGGTAACCAACTGGATCTATTCCGGCCTGTTTTTTGTGAGAAAGGGGAAACCTTTTATGGCCAGCCGGAAAAGATTTAATAAAGAAAGGCAAATGGATCAGGCTCTGCAGGCGGGTCCACTTCTCTTCTCCAGGGGCAAACCGGTGGAAAAAATCAAAAACCTGTATGCATCCCATTTCCGGTCGGGGATCGGGCTCACCCGAAAAAGCGAGGTTCTGGTTTTCGCCACGGACACTCGGTATGGGGGGGTAAGCTGGCACG
>JAJDAS010000172.1 GCA_029261755.1 Nitrospinia bacterium | reverse complement strand
ACCGATACCGGCTTGAGGGAAGCCGAAAAAATAAGCTCCATCCAGGCCGCTTCACTCCTGCCACTGGACCTCCCCTTTTTAATTCGGCCTGCGTTGAAAAAAATCCAGCCCCATCTCTTTCTTGCCATCGAATCGGAATTCTGGCCGAACCTATTCAATGAATTGAAAAAAGCAGGAGTACCATCCGTATTGGTCAATGGCCGTATCTCGGAAAAATCCTTTCATAGTTACCAAAAGATCGGATTCCTGCTAAAAACCATCCTTTCCAATTTGGAACTGGCTTGCATGAGAAACCAGGCAGATGCCCAAAGGATCACCTCTTTAGGCATGCCCAAAGAAAGAGTGGTGGCTACCGGCAACATAAAGTTCGACTTTGCATTGTCCGAACTGGAAATGGCTGACTCTGAACCTCTCAAGAGAACATTCCAGGTCAGGGAAGGGAAAAAAACGGTCATCTTTGCGAACACCAGGGATGGAGAAGAACTCCTCTTAATGCCCATAGTCAAAAGTCTTCTGGATAAAGCCAGTTTGGTGATCATAGCCCCCAGGCACATAGAGAGAATTCGGGAGATTGAGGAACTGTTGAAAAAGGAGAAAGTGGCTTCTCTACGCTGGTCCGAATTGGAAAAAGGAGGCGAAAGGGACCCCAAAAAGGTGATCCTCTTCGATGTAATGGGCAAACTTTTTCCACTTTACGGGGTCTGTTCCGTTGCTTTTTTGGGGGGGAGCCTGCTCCCTTTCGGAGGCCAGAACATCTTGGAACCAGCGGTTTTTGGCAAGCCGGTTTTTTTTGGCCCGCATATGAAAAATTTTGAGGAAGAGGCTCGGATACTTTTAGAGAGCGGTGGCGCAAAGCAAGTGGCGAATGCGGAGGAGTTAGAAGCCAGGGTCATGGAAATTCTCCGCAATCCCGAAGAAGCGGAGAAGATGGGGTTAGCCGCAAAGGAAGCGGTGAAAAGAGAGAGCGGCGTTCTGAAAAGGTGTTTGGACCAACTGGAGCCCTTCATGGCATCGTGAATGAACCACCAAAATTGGGCTTTTTATTGGGCATTGTTTTGCATTCATCACTATCGGAATGGAGTGATGGAGTGATGGAAAGAACTGCTTTGAACATCATCATTCCACCATTCCATGTTTCCGCCCTTCCAGCACTCCAGTACTCCAACACTCCGCCCTTCCCTAGGCCCTTCTACTTTGCCCTTTCCAGATATTTCCCTTCCACCGTATCCACTCGGACCACCTCTCCTACCTCGATAAAATTGGGAACACTGATGGCCAGGCCGGTTTCGCATTTGGCGGGTTTGCCGGAACCCGAAGCAGTGGCCCCTTTTAAGGGAGGTTCCGTCTCCACTATTTCCAGTTCCACCACTTTAGGGAGAATGATGCCCATGGGTTTGCCCTCGAAAAATTCGATCTGGGCTTTCAGGTTAGACGTGAGATATTCGGTAGCGCTGCCGACTTCTTCTTTGGGCAAGCTAAGCTGGTCATAAGTTTCCGTATTCATAAACACATAACCGGACGAATCCTCGTAAAGGAATTCCATATTTTGCTGCTCCAGGGAAATCTTCTCCACCTTTTCATCGGAGCGAAAACGGTTTTCCGTCTGGTTTCCCAGAACAATATTGCGCAACTTAGCCTGGGTGTAAGCCGGTCCTTTTCCAGGCTTTTGAACCATGGTGGTCATAACCTTGTACATTTCGTTTTTATAGCGGATGATATTGCCTACCTTAATAGCATTTCCGTTAATATAGTTTGCCATAATTAAAACACCTCTTAAGAAAAAATTTATGGAGAGATTCGTTGCTTTTGTTTACCAGGACATTTTAACCTAAGGAACTTCAAAATTACAAAAATCGCTTTGAGAGCCTCCAAACGCCACGGATAAAAATCATGGAAAGCAGCCAACTACTGAATCAACTTTCCCACCTGTGCGGCATTGAATCCCAATACCAGGATCTCTGGGGAAAACAACACCCTTTGTCGGTGGAAACCCGGCAGCTTTTGCTGAAGGCCATGGGCATTAGGGCCGACGGCCAGGAGGCATTATCCCAAGCCCTTCACCAACATCAAACCCGACCTTGGCTGCGGCCACTGGAACCGGTTTTAGTGTTTCGGGAATCCCATCTCCCAGCCATCATCCCCATCACTCTGCCCAATTCGGTTAAAAACGACAACTACCAATGGATGCTACAGGAAGAGAATGGTCCTCGCCATCAAGGCAATTTTTGCCGTACGGAACTGAAAACCATGGAGCACAAAAAGTTGGACGGTAAAACCCTGGTTCGCTACGCCTTTCCTTTAGAGATAAAACCGGAACCGGGCTACCACACTTTTAAAATATGGGATAGCAGAAAGGAGCAAGGGACCATAAACTCCATGTCTTTCATTGTTGCCCCTGCCGGGTGCCATTTGCCTGCCGAGCTGGAAGGAGACGGCCGTGCCTGGGGATTGGCAATACAGCTTTACGCCCTGCGTTCTCGTCGCAATTGGGGCATGGGCGATTTCACCGATCTCAAAAACCTGGTGGATTGTTGTCCCGAATTGGGAGCAGGCTTGGTGGGGCTCAACCCCCTTCACTCCCTTTTTCCACACAACCCTTCACAGGCAAGCCCCTACTCTCCCTCCAGTCGATGTTTCCAAAATATTTTGTATTTGGATGTGGAGGCGATCCCGGACTATGCGGAGTGTGAAACAGCCCGCAAAATGGTGCTGGCGTCTGAATTCCAGACCAAGCTTCAATCTCTCCGTGCTAAGGAGATGGTGGATTATATTGGGGTAGCCCAGGCCAAGTTTTCAGTTTTGGAGGTGCTGTGTGGTCATTTTCACCAACACCACCTCACCCCGGAAACCCAAAGAGGGAAAGAGTTCAAAGAGTTTTTGTCACAAGGCGGCGCGGAACTGGAGCGTCACGCCCTTTTCGAGGTGCTTCAGGAGCATCTCCAGAAGAAAGACCCCTCTCTTTGGGGATGGCCAGTCTGGCCCAAAGCTTATCAAGCTCCCGACTCCCCCGCCGTTAAAGATTTTCTTTCCACCCATTCCAAGAGAGTGGATTTTTTCAGATATTTGCAGTGGCAGGTTGACGTCCAGTTAAAATCGGTGAACCGTTTTTGTGCGGAAAAGGGCCTGCCTGTGGGGCTTTATCAGGATTTGGCGGTGAGTGTGGATAAAGCCGGAGCGGAGGCATGGGGAAATCAGTCGCTTTATGCCCTGGACGCCGGTATCGGAGCCCCGCCGGATGATTTCAACCTCCTCGGGCAGGATTGGGGTTTGCCTCCTATGATCCCTTACCAGCTTCATGAGCAAGCCTACCTTCCCTTTATCAACACCTTGAGGAGCAATATGAGGCACGCCGGAGCTTTGCGAATAGACCACATCATGGCTCTCACACGCCTTTTTTGGATTCCCCGTGGCTCGCCGCCAGCCAACGGAACTTACGTCCGTTACCCTTTAAACGACCTCATGGGAATCCTGGCCCTGGAAAGCCGGCGAAACCGATGTATGGTGATTGGTGAAGATCTGGGTAATGTTCCTGATGATATACGAAAAGCCATGGAAGAGTGGGGGGGATTGTCTTACCGACTTTTCTATTTTGAAAAAACAGACGGAGGGAACCGTTTCAAGGCTCCCCCGGAATACCCAAAACAAGCCCTGGTATCAATCACAACGCACGACTTGCCAACCTTGACCGGATTTTGGGAAAGCCGGGATATGGAAGTCCGCAACCAACTGGAGCTTTTCCCTGATGAGAATATCAAGGAACAAAAAACAAAGGAGCGGGAGATGGATCGAACCCGTTTGCTGGAGGCGTTAAAAGGTGAGAACCTCCTTCCCGAAGACGTCACCACAAACCCGGAATCCGCCACGGAAATGACGCCTGAACTCTCCAGTGCCGTGCATGAATTTCTAGCACGAACTCCCAGTAAGTTGCAGATGGTTCAATTGGAAGATGTGCTTGGAGAGAAGGATCAAATCAACATGCCCGGCACTACAACACAATATCCTAATTGGCAACGTAAACTTACGATGAATTTGGAGGACATTGCCAAGGATCCCCGATGCAAAAAACTAGCCTCGGTATTATCCCGCAATAGGGGAGCAAAAAGCTCAACCTGATGCGGAATTTACTTTCATGATGAATTATTGACATAGGCAAAGAGGTTTTTTATGGCGTTTAATTGGAACAGATGGTTCTGGCTTCCCTGTGTAATCATTTTGGCAGGTTTGGCCTTAAGGTTGGTAGGTATCGATGCCCCTCTTGTTAGCGATGAGCTTGCCACCATATCGATTTGGGCACAAATGCCTTTCTTGAAGATACCGGTTAACTATCAATACGCCAACAACCACATCTTCCACACCTTGATGGTAAGCGCCATTCTAAAGGTTTTCGGTATCAACCATGCGCTGCTTCGGTTTCCTGTTTTGTTTAGCGGACTTTTGACCTTGATCCTGGGTTATTTGACCACTCTGAAAATCACTCAAAACAAGCACGTGGCCATCGGCGTACTCATCCTGTTAGCGGTAAACATCAATCAGATCTTTTATTCCACCTATGCCCGAGGCTATATGCTTACGGTGCTTTTTTCCCAGCTCAGCCTCTATTTAATTCTTTTATTATTTCATGATGAAAATGGAGAGTGGTTTCCAGCGTCGCCCAAATTCATTCGTTTTAAATTCCTTCTTTGTCTTGCTGCACTTGGCTTCTTCGGGACATGGACCGTTCCAACTTTTATTTTTTTTGAGGCATCACTTTTCGCGATTTTTGGAGCCTTCCTCCTGGCAAGGTTTCGGAGCCGAATTTTTCACTTCCGTTTCCCCTATACTCAAATTCCCCTTGCCCTATTGTTTCCTATCGCCGGAGTATACATACAGTATTACGTACTAATCCCATCGGAGATGTTAAAAAACTCTGTTCCCAATCCAGGGGTATACGAAATTTCACAATTTTCCCAAGACCTTCTGGCCTTTTATACAATCCCTTTGGATTCTTACCGCTACATTTTTCTTTTCCTTGCTATCGTCGGGATGTCGGCTCTTTTCAAAAAGGGGAGGAATTTATTCTGCTTGGTCGGCGGTCTGCTCTTGTTCCCAATAGGGTTCGCTGGTTTAGCGGCAACTTTGGGCCTTCTCCCCTCCATGCCACCCCCACGGGTTTTCCTTTTTCTCCAACCTCTCTTTTTTCTTTACGTCAGCCTGGGGGCTTTGACCGTTTTTCAGTCTATTTATGAATGGGTTGTCAAAGCAAAGCCTTACCAAAGTGCGGAGGTTACGGGAGTTTTGATTCTTTTTTACGCGCTGTTTCTTCCAGTAATAATTGCTTCCGGTCTAGAATTGAAAACAAAGGTTTTTCCGGAAAGGTATTCCAGGGAGCTTTACCATAAAGTGAACGAGTTTGTGAAACAATTAGGTCCCCAGGACCTGTTTTTGAACTCCTATGACAACCATGTCTGGTTCTATCTTTATGGCGCAGGTGAAATGAGAAAACGTGTTGATAATATTATTGACAAAAATGAATTGGGCGACATCTATTTTTTGGAAGTTATCACAGATGGCAAATCAGATATCAGTAGGGTCCACAAGGAGGGAATCGATTATTTCCAGTTTAATGGATACAACTCCATTTTAACGGAGAGAAGGAAGGATGGGTTAGCTATTCCAGCGGAGATGTTCCAGTTAGCAGACCAATTTGGCAACTTTAAAATTCACAAAATCAACCCCAAATATGTTCATGAGGTTTATCACTTAAAGGAACGGAAGGATTATGGCCGATGGCAGGTCTCTAGTGGTCAACAGATAGGTGCTGGCTCCGTTAAAACCAAGTTTGGAGACCAACCTGCCATTAGTTTCCAGCACCCTTTTATTATCACTGCTCAAAAGTCGCCCTCATCGGCGGAAGATCTTTTTAGTTTAAACATCAATTTTCTTTGCCTGAACCAATTTCATGCTTTTAAGGCATTTTACTTTAACGGAGTAGCCGGCAGGAATCAGATTATTTGCAACCCTAGCTGGATTCCCAACCATGTGGTTATGGACCATCCTTACGGCTGGAGAATTTTTGAAAGGAAGTGGCAGCCGATGATTTACCTAACCCAATCAAGGTCCGGTATGGAATTTATTCAAGTAGACGGACGTCGGTTAAGCTCCCAGGGGCTAATCCGTGGAATTCAGAGTTACCGTATTTCTCTGCCTGCCCCCCAAAAAAAGCATCAACAACAATCTGCAGACGAATAACGAAACATCAAAAAAACACTCCTTTTTTATAATTTTGGTTTTCTTTGAACTGAACAATCCAATAACCTTCCACTATCTTTTCACTTTCGCTAACCACTGACAACAGATGAAAAGTATATTTCTACTTGGCAATTTTGCTCCAAATACATATGAGAGCATATTGTCGTACGACAATAATATCGTACAATAAAATTTTTGTGATCATTTGGTGCAGGTCAAGACCATGAGAAACTGAAAATATATACTAGTCAAAACCAGGACGATAGAAACCTCAAAAATCACCTCATTGGTTTATGGACGAAACGATTTTGCGGAGCAGTTAAAGAAAGTACGTGTGGAGGAAGTTGACCGAAAACTGAATCAGGAACTAAACCGGAAGGGATACGTATACAGAAGTAAAAAAAAAGAAGCCCGAAGGTTGGTTCAGGCTGGTTTCGTAACCCTACTGCCCCTCACCCAAAGTAAACCGAATGTTCTCCCACCAATTCCTCGATTTCGCTGACCAACTCTTCCGAGGGGGTAATCCTGATCCGGTGGTCGGTGCGCATGGCGATCTTTCGGTTATCTGGCAGATAGAAGTTCAAAAGGCATTCCTTGCCGCCTTTGTGTTTCAGCAAAATCTTTTTTAGGTTTACCAGAGCCTCGCGGTCCAGTCCGGCGGTATGTAAGCGTACGGTGATATTTCCCTCCCAACCTTTCTTGGCCTCCGTGAGAGGGACCACCTTTTGGGCAAGGATTTTGGGAGGGTCGTTTTCTCTGTCCAGATTACCGGTGATCAGAATCGGCTCCATCCCTTCCAGATAAGGGGCCGCCTCCTCATAGGTACTGGCGAAAACCGTCACCTCCACCTGGCCTTCCATATCTTCCAGCATAATGTTCGCCATCTTTCGGCCCTTTTGTTTTCCCTGTTTCACGACGATGACCTTCACCTTTCCAACAATTCCGCCGATGTGGATGGTCTCGTCTTTCACCGCCTCAAATACATTCTGGGAGGTGTAATCGGAAAACTGCTTCAGTTCCTTCAGGTGGCTCTCCAAAGGATGTCCGGTGATGTAAAAACCCAGGGTTTCCTTTTCGTTGGCCAGACGTTCCCTCTCTGTCCAGGGCGGTACCTCCCTGCCGTTGGTGGAGCTTGGACCGCTTGCCGCTATTTCCTCTGATCCAAAAAGCCCCATTTGTCCGAGGCTCCGGTCCTTCTGGGTCTGCTGTCCCAATTCCATGGCCGTTGGGAGGTCTGCCATGAGTTCGGCCCTTTTCATGTTGATGGTGTCAAAGGCTCCACACTTGATCAGGCTTTCGATGACCCGTTTGTTCACGGTGCGTGAATCCACAGATTCGCAAAAATGTCGCAGTGACTCAAATTCGCCTTCCTTATCTCTGAAAGAGCAGATGGATTCAATGGCGTTGGAACCCACGTTCTTGATAGCCGCAAGCCCGAAGCAGATAGAGTTGCCGGTGACCGTGAAATCTTTTACCCCTTTGTTGAGGTCGGGCGGAAGGATGGATATCCCCATCTCTCTACATTCGTTGATGTATTGGATTACCTTGTCGGTGTTGTCCATATCGGAGGAAATCAAGGAGGCCATGAACTCCAGGGGATAGTGGGCCTTCAGGTAGGCGGTCTGATAGGAGATGAGGGCATAGGCTGCGCTGTGGGATTTGTTGAAACCGTATCCTGCAAAGTGTTCCATCAATTCGAAAATCCTGGTGGCTTTTTTCTCCGGGATTTTATTTTTCTTGGCGCCCTCTACGAATTTGACCCGCATATCCGCCATCTCTTCCGCTTTCTTTTTACCCATGGCTCGGCGGAGGAGATCGGCCATGCCCATGGAGAAGCCCGCGAGGATGACGGCGATCCTCATGACCTGTTCCTGGTAAAGAATCACCCCGTTGGTGTGTTTTAAAATCTCTTTCAGTTCCGGCACCTCGAACTTCTGTTCTTTTTTGCCATGTTTCACCTGAATAAAATCATCCACCATGCCGCTATTGAGGGGGCCCGGACGGTACAGGGCCAACAGAGCGATGATGTCTTCAAAGCAGTTGGGTTTGATCTTTTTCACCA
Organism: Nitrospinia bacterium; assembly: GCA_029261755.1. Taxonomy (GTDB): domain Bacteria; phylum Nitrospinota; class Nitrospinia; order JACRGO01; family JACRGO01; genus JACRGO01. The sequence goes on along the minus strand of JAJDAS010000172.1, from coordinate 3,581 downwards.
GATCCCTCATGCCGCCGCTTTCCAGTTGGAAAACCCCCAAGGTCCTGGCGTCGCTTAACAATTCGTAGGTTTTGGAATCTTCCAGAGATATCTCGTTGGCGTCGAAATTTTCTCCCTTGCCATTATCCCGGATCAACCTCACCGCTTTGTCGATGACCGTCAAGGTTCGAAGGCCCAAGAAGTCCATCTTGAGGAGACCCAGATCATCAATACAGCCCATGGTGAACTGCGTTACAATTTCGTCCTTTCCCCCTTTGTATAGAGGAAGATATTCCACCAGGGGTTTGGGGGATATCACCACACCTGCCGCGTGGGTGGAACAGTGGCGGGAGAGCCCTTCCAGGGCAAGGGAGAAGTCGAGGAGACTGGAGACCTGTGCGTCCTTCTTTGACAGTTCCTGGAGCTTGGGCTCCTCACTGATGGCCTCCGCCAGCTTGATGTTCAATCGATTCGGCACCAGTTTCGCGATCCGGTCCACGTCTCCGTAAGGCATATCCAACACACGGCCCACGTCGCGGATGACTCCCTTGGCGTTCATACTTCCAAAGGTGATGATCTGGCAGACGTTTTCCCTGCCGTATTTTTCATTGACATATTTGATTACCTGTTCGCGCTTGTCCATGCAGAAGTCGATGTCGATATCCGGCATACTCACACGTTCCGGATTCAGGAATCGCTCGAAGAGGAGATTGTATTTGAGGGGATCGATATTGGTGATGCGAAGAGTGTAGGCCACCAGGCTCCCGGCGGCGGAGCCTCTGCCGGGTCCCACCGGAATATCATGGCGAAAAGCGTAATCGATGAAATCCCAAACGATGAGGAAATAGCCTGAAAAGTTCATTTCCTTGATGATTTTCAGTTCCGTTTCCAAACGTTTTTTGTAAAACTCCTCGGTTTCGGGAGAAATTTCTTCTCCCGACTCCTTCATCTTCTTGAAGCGTTTTTCCAGGCCACGATGGGCAAGGTTGTCGAGAAAGGAATCCAGGGTGGAGTCGGAAGGAACCTGGTAGTGGGGGAGATGGAACTGTTTGTTGATCTCCATATCGAAATTGCATTTTTCGGCAATCCTGATGGTATTTTGTATGGCCTCGGGGTGTTCCTGGAAGATGGCCTTCATTTCGTCCGGTGGTTTGAAGTAAAACTGGTCGGTGGAAAACTGCATCCGTTTCGCGTCGTTCAGGGTCTTTCCCGTTTGCAGGCAAAGCAGGATTTCTTGAGCCCTGGCGTGCTTCTGCTCCAGGTAGTGGGCATCGTTTGTGGCCACCAAGGGAAGCTCCAGCTTTTTGCTCAATTCGAGCAATCCTTTATTGACCTCCTTTTGATCGTCCATGCCGTGGTCCATTATTTCAATATAGTAAGAGTCCTCATCCATTATTTCCCGGAATTCCGAGGCCGTCGTCATAGCGGCGTCCATGTTCCCACGGAGGATATGCTGGGAGACCTCTCCTTTTAAGCAGGCGCTCAAGGCGATGAGTCCCTCGGAGTGTTGGCGGAGTATCTCCTTATCGATGCGCGGCCTGTAATAAAAACCTTCCAGGAATCCGGCGGTGACCAGCTTGGCGAGGTTTTTGTAGCCCTTGTCGTTTTTGATGAGGAGGATCAGATGATAAGCTGCGTCGCTGATGCCGCGGGTGGATTTTCTCTCGAACCGGGAACCCGGCGCTATATAGACTTCACACCCCAGGATGGGTTTTAAACCTGCTTTGAGGGCCTTTTTATAAAAGTCCACCGCACCGAACATATTGCCGTGGTCGGTCATGGCCACGGCAGGCATTTTATACTCCGCCGCCCGCTTGAAAAGCTGGTCGAGGCGCAGCATTCCGTCAAGAAGGCTAAACTGGGTGTGGTTATGGAGATGGACAAAATCGGAATGGTGCATGGGTATTTATTTCGCTGAAATCAAAATTTTGGATCAATTGGTCAGCCGAACGCCGAATTTTGGAAGGGTGGCTACGGTCAGTTTCAAAGAGTTTAGCATTTCTAATTAGGAGTGTCATCCTGTACGAGGTTTTTCGGTGGTTTCCTCTCTGATTGCATTGTCTTCCACTATCTTACGTGAACCGCTCAATATTTTATAAAAAGGAGGGGTGCAATAAAACTGCACAAATTTGAAGTCAATCAGGTTGGGATAGACCGAGGTAAACAAAAAAAAATGAGCGTTTCCTCACTGGGACCTGGGTTTACACAACCCTCAGCGTTTAATGGAAATACTCCCGGCAACGGAGTCCATCACTTCGTAAGGAAACGCTCGTAACAAAATATAGTCCCGCTTCGGGTATTTTTCAAGGGGTAATAAAAATTAATTTACAAAAAAGATTTTTAAAATGATCAGGAAAAATGGAGACTGCAAATGAATCCTTAATGAAAGCCCTAATAAATCAAAAAGATAGCCCACGGACAGCGCAGATAACGCAGATAAAAAATAATTGGAGAAATTATTGAAATTCGTGGTTAAGGAAGTTTTTTGTGGCTTCGTGGTTAAAATATTCCAGATATCTTTGGTTAAAATTCTCAAATCTCCCAAACCCCGGGAATGGGGGTTTGGCATTTCATACACCGGCCTTGGGAATCAAGATCGTAGCCGAGGATGGAGTATCCCTTCCGCCGGATTACCGGATGTCCGTCATTGGGACAGAAGGTATCCTCGAAATTCTCTCCATAGGCGTTACCGATGTAAACGTAGTGGAGACCGGAGTCCCTTGCAATGTCACGAGCCATGGTGAGAGTCTCTATAGGTGTGGGGGGGAGGTGTTTCAGCTTGAAATCCGGGTGGAACCTGGAAAAATGGATGGGAACGTCCGGTCTCAGGTTATTAACAATCCATTTGCATAGTTTTTTGACCATGGTCGGATCGTCGTTCAGGGTGGGTACGAGGAGATTGGTGATTTCTACCCAGACTCCTTCTTCTACCATGATTTCTAGGGCACGGAGGACCGGCCCCATTCTGCCGCTGGTGGTCTTGATATAAAATTCATCTGAAAATCCCTTCATATCCACGTTGGCGGCGTCGGAGACCTTCGCCAGCTTCCTTAGCGGCTTTTCGTTTATATATCCGGCAGTTACGAGGACGTTCTTGGTGTTGTCTTCCCTGGCCAGGACTGCGGTATCATATACATATTCGTAAAAGATCATGGGTTCCGAGTAGGTATACGCGATGGAAAAGCATCTGTTCGCCAGGGCCGCGTCCACCACGGCTCGGGGGAAAAGATCGATATTTTTAGTCTCTTCGGGCTTCGATTGGGAAATCTGCCAGTTTTGGCAATTGTTGCATCGAAGATTGCAGCCAGCGGTGGCGATGGAAAAGATCCCAGTTCCCGGCAAAAAGTGGAATAGGGGCTTCTTTTCGATGGGGTCTAGGTGGTAGGCGTTGGGGTTACCGTAAGCGATGGTATGGAGGGTATTGTCCTTATTAACCCTGGTGCGGCAGTAGCCACGGTCGTTGCGTCCGATGAGGCATTCGTGGGGACACAGATTGCAACGAACGCCGTTGGGCATTTTGGTATAAAAGGAAGCCTCTTTGGACCATTTCCAGAGGGTTGTGGGAGCATCGTGCTTGAAGGCGCGGCTGAATTCATCCGAGA
>JAJDAS010000171.1 GCA_029261755.1 Nitrospinia bacterium | reverse complement strand
ATACTTTACCGATACCGCAATGTTTCGCGTGCTCAATTACTTTCACACGCCAATGCGCAGCTAATTGGCGAATAAACAATTACCAATTTCAATACCTTGCAATTGAATAGAACAATCCAGCATAGCTGGAGCAGACCGGAAAACACAGAAAGAAGTAACTAAGGACTTTTCCGTGTATTTCCGTGTATTCCGTGGGCCTGGTATTAAAGGTTTTGGTTGTGAGCAACGAATTTATAAAGGTAGTGGTAAATATCTAACGTGCCCGAAAATTGTAGCAGAGAGTTTTCTCAAAGCCAAAGAATAAAGTACAATGAGCCATATCAAATGGCTTTACCGTGAAAACCTTCCTCTTTTCCCATGAACCTCTCTGAATTTGATTATGAGCTTCCCCATGATTTGATAGCGCAATATCCTGCGGAAAAAAGGGACGAGTCCCGTTTGTTGGTGGTGGACACGCGAAATGAATCCATCATCCATTCCCAGTTTCAAAGCCTTCCGGAATTTCTGAAACCAGGCGACCTTTTAATCCTTAACGAGACCAAGGTTATTCCCGCCAGGCTCGTGGGCAGAAAAATAGAGACAGGTGGAAAGGTTGAACTCCTTCTTTTGGAGCAAAGGTCGGAAAAGGTATGGAAGTGCATGGTCAAGCATGGCAAGAGCCTCAGGAAGGGTTCACTGGTGGATTTTGAAGGGGGAGAGTTGCGGTGCAAGGTCCTGGAGGAGATTAAAAACGGCAAGGGAGAGGTTGAGTTTGACTATTCAGGGGATTTTTTTCAAATCCTTAAAAACCTGGGAGAAATTCCCCTTCCTCCCTATATCAAGCGGAATCCGGACGATTCTTTTTCCGATTCTGAAAGATACCAGACAGTCTTCGCGAAAAATCCCGGATCATCTGCGGCCCCCACAGCTGGGCTCCACTTTACCCCCCAAATGCTCAAAGACCTGGAAGTAGCCGGAATCAATTTCGCTCATATTACCTTGCATGTGGGACCGGGAACCTTTGTTCCCATCCGAACGGAAGAAATCAAAAAGCATAAAATGGAACCGGAACCTTTTGAAATTCTCCCTCAAGCAGTTGAGGCCATTCAGAAGGCACTTCGCGATAAAACACGCATTATTGGGATAGGCAGCACCTCGGTGAGGTGTCTGGAATCCGCATTATCAAATGACAAATCAAATTTAACCAAAAAAGGTTGTACGGACCTTTTTATCTATCCCGGTTACCGATTCAAAGGAATTAACAGCATGCTCACCAATTTTCATCTCCCCAAAACCACTTTATTTGTTCTTGTCTGCACCTTAGCCGGAGCGGGATTCATGAAAAGAGCTTATAAAGAAGCGATTCAACAACGCTACCGTTTTTTTAGTTATGGGGACGCAATGCTGATTATTTAGTACTTTTTTGGTTGTGGCACTCTATCAATATTTCTTTTTGATGTAAATTGTTGTAAAATTTATAGCTTTCCCTTTATCTTACAATGTTTTTTTCTGCAAGTTTGTAGTTTAGCTAATTTTAATCAGGAAAGAGGTTGCAAATAATAGATCCTGCCTTCAAGTTCTAATCTTGACAGAGAAATGCCCTCCTTAATACAATGGCCTGAATAAGTTTGGTAAATTCGTCCGGCAATTATAGTTACAATTGGTTAGGGGATTGATTTTGCGTATTGGAGTTGACCAAATACCGGACGAAGGTTTGGTTCTGGATAAGGAAGAAGCCCCCTCAATTTTTGAGTTTTTGGAAAAGGGGTTTGTTGTTGTTGATAAAATCCGGGTCAAGTGCGAGGTGTCAAAAACCTCTGACGGTGTTTACGTAAAGGGAGAGGTCTCAACAGTATTAGAATTGACTTGTGACCGTTGTACAGAGGTTTTTCCCTGGAAGGTTTGCTCTAAGCTAAATGTGAGTTTTGTCCCAAAACCACCGGAACAAACAGTTGCTCATGAGGTGGAGCTTTCCTCGGAAGATCTTGATGCATATTATTTCGAGGGAAATGAAATCGACCTGCGTGGGCCGGTGAGGGACTTGGTGGTGGTTTCCATCCCTATGAAATCCTTATGCCACGAAGAGTGCAAGGGTCTTTGCCCCGAATGCGGGAAAAAACTTGAACAGGAAAAATGTCATTGTGAGTCCAGGGAGGAAGTTGACCCCCGTTTTGCAGTTTTAAAAAATTTAATTGATAGAAAGGAGTAGTTATGCCACAGCCGAAAAAAAAGGTGTCTAAATCCAAAAGGGGCATGAGGAGATCTCATGACCATCTGAAAGTCCCAGCTTTTTCCAAATGCACCAATTGTGGAGAGCCGGTAGCTCCCCATCGTGTTTGCATGCACTGCGGTTTTTATAAAGGTAAAGAAATCGTACCCATGGAACATGCGGAATAGTCGTGAATAATTTTGCGGGAGGGTTGAATTGAAAATTGCCGTCGATGCAATGGGTGGTGATCATGCCCCAGAGGCAGTTGTAGACGGGGTTATTCAATATCTACAAGAAAACGATGGCCAGGTGATTCTGGCCGGACGTGAAGATGTTCTAGCCCCTTTGCTGAAAGAAAAGGGAGCTGAAGACCTTCCAATTGAAATCAGGCACGCCTCGGAAGTGGTGGATATGCACGAGGCTCCCTCCGCAGCCCTACGCCGAAAAAAAGACTCCTCCCTGAGAATAGCCGTTGAGGCCGTTGCTTCCGGAGAAGCAGGCGCCATAGTGAGCGCCGGCAACACGGGGGCCATACTGGCCATCTCCACAGTGATTCTGAAGCCAATGCAGTGCGTGGATCGTCCCGCTATCTCTGTTTTACTTCCCACATCGCAAGGTCTCTCCATCCTGTTAGACGCCGGCGCAAACGTTGATTGCAAATCCAACCAACTTTTCCAGTTCGCCATCATGGGGCACGTTTATGCCAAATATATTTTGGGCAAGGAAAGTCCGAAAGTGGGCTTGTTAAGCATTGGAGAGGAAGATACCAAGGGGAATGAAGCCAGTAAAGAGGCCTTCAAGATGCTTAAAAAAAGTAACATCAATTTCACTGGAAATGTTGAGGGTAAAGAAGTTTTTAAAGGTAATGCCGATGTGATTGTTTGCGATGGCTTTGCCGGAAACATTGCGTTGAAGATAAGCGAAAGCCTGGCGGAGATGATCGAAAACTCTCTTCGTAACCTGTTTTTGACAAATCTCCGAACCAAACTGGCCTTCAAACTTGTGGAACCCTACTTCCGGGCCTTCAAAAAAACGGTGGATTACAACGAAGTTGGCGGTGCGCCGCTCCTTGGGATCAATGCCCCGGTTATTATTTGCCATGGTAGCTCCAAACCGAAGGCCATAAAAAATGCGGTACAACTGGCTGAAGAATTCATCAAGAACGATGTCAACTCCCATATACGAGAAGATGTGGAGCAAAACCTGACGCAGGCTTATGACGGTAGCACCAAGAAAGGACGTTTCTGGCAGCAAATCAAGGAGACAATACATTTCGGATCCAGTGGAGGGAAAGCCGAACCTGAAGAAGATGAGGCCAAGTAGAAAAAAACTATCAAATGTAGCAGGCGTTCACGGGCTTTTCCGTGCGTTTTTAAAGGAAGCCGTTTACCAGTACCAGTGGAGTACTGGAGTAGCGGAGTAATGGAGCCAGGATTTTCGTTTACCAATGCAATGGAGTCATTTGCCTTGGTATCCACCATGTTAAACCGGACCTTCGTTGGCCTTGGGTTTTTCCAATACTCCGGTACTCCAACACTCCATTACTCCCTTTATGAATGGGATAGCAGTTTTCTTCTACTCGGTAGCCATGCCCCGTAAATAGTTGCCAAATTTAAAAGAAATAATGATCACATGACACTTGCAAAGATCACGGGGACCGGTTCTTATCTCCCGAAAAAAATACTGGGCAACCATGACCTCGAAAAGATGGTGGATACCTCGGATGAGTGGATCATGACTCGGACCGGTATCCGAGAGCGCAGGATTGCCGATGAAAAAGAGACCACCTCCGACTTAGGGATCAAGGCCGCAAAAAAGGCCATGGAGAAGGCTCATGTTAAGGCCAGGGAGATTGATCTGATTCTGGTGGCAACCAGCACGTCTGATATGATCTTCCCATCCACTGCAGCCTATATTCAACATGGGTTAGCTGCAAAAAATGCTGCGGCTTTCGACCTCTCAGCAGCTTGCACCGGTTTCATTTTCGGCCTTTCCGTTGCCGAGCAATACATTAAAACGAAGCGCTACAAAGCAATCCTCTTGATTGGAACGGAAATCATGTCCAGGATTGTGGACTGGACGGACAGAAAAACATGCGTCTTGTTTGGAGACGGAGCGGGTGCAGTGATCATTCAGGGGACGGATAGCGACGAGGGAATTCTTACCACTCATACTTATACCGATGGCTCTTATGCGGATTTTTTGTTTGCGCCTGGGAGTAGAACGCCAACTAGCCTCCAAAAAGAGCTAGCCGTAAAAAAGCTGGATGTCATTCACATGAAGGGGAATGAAACCTTTAAGGTGGCGGTAAACAATATGGGCAAAGTCGCCAAAGAGGCACTGGAGAAGTGTGAATTGACGGTAGATGATATCGATTTGGTGATTCCCCACCAGGCAAACAAAAGAATCATCGAGGCAATTAATAAAAAGCTGGTCATTCCACCGGAAAAAGTTTTTATTAACCTACAAAAGTATGGCAATACATCGGCGGCGTCCATCCCCATTGCTTTAGATGAAGCCCTTTGCTCCAATCGTATCTCACAAGGAGACTATGTGCTATTAGTCGCTTTTGGAGGAGGGCTCACATGGGGGTCCTCCATTGTAAAGTGGTGATTTCACTTAGATTTTTTTCACCGGCAAGCAAAAATATTTGTGGTTTTTCAAGTCAAATTCCATTATAATTTTTAGTTCTTTTTAAATGTCTGGTTATCCCGGTTTTGCTAAAGAAAAAGGGCAATAGGGACCGTAATGCAAATTTAATACGTAGGTATGAATATAGAAAAAGAGGAAATGGTTCAAAATTGTGCTTTTCTCTTTCCCGGACAAGGGTCTCAGTACCCAGGTATGGGGAAAGAGCTTTATGAGAATTTTTCGGAAGCAAAAGAGATTTTTGAATTGGCAAATGATGCTTTAGGCTACGACCTGGCATCCCTTTGCTTTTCAGGTTCCGAAGAAGAACTCAGACAAACGGAAAAAACTCAACCGGCAATTTTGACAGTTAGCGTTGCCGCTGAAAGAGTTTTAAGGAAACATGGTTTCAAGCCGATAGTTGCGGCGGGCCACAGCCTGGGTGAATACTCCGCCCTTGTTTCTGCTAACGCCATCGACTTTGTGGATGCCGTTAAAGTGGTTGCCAAACGCGGCCGGTTTATGCAGGAAGCGGTGCCGGAAGGAGTAGGCGCCATGGCTGCGATTATCGGTCTGGATAGCGCCAAAGTAGAAGAGATTTGCTCCAGGATGTCACCCGAGGGGAAAGTCACTCTGGCAAACTATAACAGTCCCATTCAAAACGTCATTGCCGGAGAAAAACTTCCCGTTCAAAGAGCAATTGAAGAGGCTAAAAAAGAGGGCGCTAAAAAGACCGTTTTATTGCCGGTGAGCGTCCCCTCCCATTGTGAAATGATGAGATCGGCCAGGGAAAAACTTTCAGAGGAACTGGATAAAATCCCTGTAAATGACCTTGGGTTTCCTGTTGTTTCCAACGTAGATTCAAAAGAGAACCAAAACGGGGATGCAGCAAAGCAAAACCTAAAAAGGCAAGTGACCACCCCAGTTCGCTGGGTTGAGTCCGTTGAGAGAATAGCAGGAAAAGTGGACACCGTTATAGAGGTGGGTCCCGGGAAAGTTCTTCTTGGTCTGGTAAAGAGGATCAAAAGAGAAATGATCTGCTTAAATGTAGAAGACTTGAAAAGCTTGGAAAAAACACTAAGTTCATTAAAATCTTGATTTTTTGCATGGCCTGTTATAAAAAAAAACGTGCCTACCATTCTTGTCATTGAAGATCAAAAGCTAATTAGAATGATGCTATGCGATCACCTTCGCGAGCATAACTTTCGGGTACTGGAGGCGGAGGATGGTATGGAAGGGGTGACCATGGTTGAAAGTGAAGAGATCTCCCTGGTAATTACGGACCTTGTCATGCCGAATTTTGACGGAATTAATTTTCTAAATTTACTGACATCATGCCACCCGGAAACCAAGGTAATATCTTGCACAAGTCTTCCCAAGGAAAATGATATCTACCAGGAAGCAGCGCAAATCATTGGAGAGGATAAAATCGTTCAAAAAAGCAGCAACTTTGAAGGGTTAGTGGAAAAAGTAAAAGCTATGCTGGCTGAGTGATCTAAAGACTTGGAACCACGAATTACACAAATTGCACCAATCAAAAGATATATAATTAGTGAAATTCGTGGTTAAAAATCTTTTGTTCTTTTTTTTGTGCCTTTGAGTCTTAGTGGTTAAAATATTTCAAATATATTTGTTTAGCTTTAATCGAAAGGATTTATTAAAATGAATTTAAATGGACAGGTGGCATTGGTCACCGGCTCCGGCAGGGGAATTGGAAAAGCCATTGCGATGGCCCTTGCCAAGGATGGAGCTGATCTTGCTATTTCAGATATTGACTTGGATTCCGCAAGCCAGACCGCAGATGAAATTAAGGGTCTGGGAAGAGACGCTATAGCTATAAAAGCGGATGTTTCAAATTCGGCTGGAGTGGAAGAGATGTTTAAGTCGATTATCGATAAGTTTGGAAAAATAGACATCCTCATCAATAACGCTGGCATTACCAGGGACGGGCTCCTCATTAGAATGAAGGACGAAGACTGGAACTTGGTTCTCAAAATCAACCTGGACGGAGCTTTTTATTGTTCCAGGGCTGCCGGGAAATTAATGATGAAGCAGAGGAGCGGGAGAATTGTGAACATCGCTTCCATTGTGGGAGTCATGGGAAACGCGGGGCAAGTGAACTATTCCGCGTCCAAAGCCGGACTCATCGGCCTGACCAAATCCAGCGCCAGAGAGTTAGCCTCTCGCGGCGTTACCGTCAATGCCATTGCACCCGGATTTATCGACACCGCCATGACGCAAGCTTTGAATGACAAGGTGAAAGAAAAATTGATGGAACAGATTCCCATGGGTCGCCTGGGAACGGCGGACGATATCGCCAATTCCATTCGTTTTCTGGTTGCGCCGGAAGCTTCCTATATTACCGGCCAGGTCATTCATGTGAATGGAGGCATGCTGATGAGTTAAGTTGGCTGTGGGCAAGTGTCCAGGTTCAACGTTCAACCAGGGTTCAAGGTTCAAGGTTAAAAGCATGAAAACCTAAGTATTTATACTAATTTTTTAAATAATCAATTTTTTTAAAGGAGAGTACTGATGGAAACTGCGGAAAAGGTAAAAAATATCATCATCGAGCAACTTGGAGTAGAAGAGAAGCAGGTAACTTCCGAAGCGTCTTTTATTGATGATCTCGGAGCGGATTCCCTGGACACGGTTGAACTGGTCATGGCATTTGAAGAGGCCTTTGACATTGAGATCCCGGATGAAGATGCGGAAAAAATCATGACCGTAAAAGACGCAATCGATTACATCGAAAAAGCAGGATAAGTGAATAATTCCGGAAACAAAAGAAAAGTAGCCATCACCGGTGTGGGTTTAGTGACACCCTTGGGAATTGGGGTAGATGAGACCTGGAAGGGAATTTGTGAGGGCCGGTCCGGCATTGGTCCCATCACCAAATTTGATGCCACGGACTACGCTTGCAAAATAGCCGGTGAGGTGAAAGGTTTTGAGCCCACCGATTACATGGAAGCCAAGGAAGCAAAGAAAATGGATTCCTTCATCCATTATGCCTTGGCAGCCGGCACCTTCGCCGCAAAAGACTCATGCCTGAAGGTTACCGGTGAAAACGCGACGAAGGTGGGCGTTAGCATTGGGGTTGGCCTGTGCGGCCTCCCCGCCATAGAAAAGTATCATGAAATTGTGATGGAAAGGGGACCAAGGAAGATAACCCCTTTTTTTATTCCCATGCTCATCGCCAATATGGCTGCCGGGCATCTCTCCATGAAATTGGGGGCGAAGGGACCCAATTGTTGTAGCGCAACCGCCTGTGCCACGGGAACCCACGCCATCGGCGACTCTTTTGAAATTATTCAACGGGGTGATGCAGATGTGATGATTGCCGGAGGGACTGAATCAGTTATTACTAAACTGGGGATTGGCGGATTCAGCGCCATGAAGGCCCTTTCCACCAAGTACAATGACCAGCCCCAAAAAGCAAGCCGCCCCTTTGAAAAGAATCGTGATGGCTTTGTGATGGGAGAAGGGTCCGGGGTTGTAGTCCTGGAAGAGATGGAAACGGCCAAAAGGCGAGGAGCGAAAATTTACGCCGAAGTGGCAGCCTATGCCATGAATGCCGATGCTTACCACATGACGCTCCCTCCCCCCAATGGAGAAGGCGCCGCCAGGTGTATGGAGCTTGCGTTAAATAAATACGGCATTAAGCCGGAAGAGGTTGATTACATCAACGCCCACGGCACATCCACTGCGGCAGACGCCCTGGAAACGGCGGCTATCAAAACCGTGTTTGGCGATCATGCTTACAAGCTAGCGGTTAGTTCCACAAAATCCATGACGGGCCACCTTTTGGGAGGCGCAGGCGGAGTTGAAGCCGTCTTTTCTACTCTGGCCATGCACCATGGAATACTCCCCCCAACCATCAATCTGGATATCCCCGACCCGGAATGTGATTTGGATTATGTTCCAAACCAGATGCGGAAAAAGGAAATTAATGTTGCCCTGTCCAATTCCTTTGGATTCGGCGGCACCAACGCAAGCCTGATTTTCAGGAAAAGCCCCTCGTAATAAGTATCCTGCGTTTCATTTTTTCCTGCAGTTCTTTCATTCTCGCCCCGGCAGCTTTTTTCTACCCGTCAATGCTCACCCAAATATTTGGCCGGACTTAGCGGCAAAGCTCACCAGTCATCAAAAAGGAGACAGGCAAATAATTTGCTATCCCCGGAGCCCCTGAAAACAGCCGCCGGAAGAGGGATCAAAGATTTTGAAAAAATCGGATGGCATGTGGATGCCAATTGTTTCATCCCGGAACGGGGCCCAAGCAGGAAGAAGCTGCAAAATCCGCTCTTTTCCTCTTATCGGACCTGTCTAAGGGCATTTCCGCCGAGGTTATCTACTGCGATGGTGGCTACCGCCAGAACGGCATGCATTTTAACCATCGCACGTCTTGGACTGCCCCAAACCCAACCTCTGCCCACTTATTTTCCCTGATTTCTCAGGTTCCTCCTTCATAGGCCCTAATGGGAAGTTCCTATCCCCATTTTCTGCTTCAGGTTTTCCCGCGCATTTTGCAGAGCATTATTTGCCTGTCCCCTTCTTTTTTTCCCATCGATTGGATTTACAATGAGGATCGAAGCCGGATACGAACCGCCCATGGCCCGGAAAATGTCACGTGCCTTCGTCGTTTTGCTGTAGGACTAATTAAATCGAGAGGAGTTTCCAATGTCGCGCAAAAAATGAGACAGCTTCATCGCAGCACCCGTTTAGTCTTCGACTACCTGTGCATGACAAAAACTCCTCCACACCTGACAGGAACCGAGGGAGGGGTCACCCATTAGAAGGCACGTTGTCAAGAGCAAACCCCTCCCGTTCGCATTTTAAACAAACCCTACCTTCAGTTCATTGCAAAGGGAATCTTTAAATTCCCTTTGCTGAGCCTCTTCGCAAGGATCGCCTGTTTTTGCGTATCAATAAGCAGGTTTTGTTTTTTTCGCATTAAACCGCACCCATAACTTCCATTATTTGTGGCTACGAACTCTGTGG
>JAJDAS010000170.1 GCA_029261755.1 Nitrospinia bacterium | reverse complement strand
AATCTCTAAGGCGTCAACTTTCTCTAGCGAGGTTCGAAGCTCTCAGGGCGAAAGCGGTTCCCATTGCGGAAGCCCAAGGGATCAAAACAGATGAAGATGTTTTCCGCGTGGCGTCGTGAAGATTTTTTTTGACACGAACGTTTTGGTGAGCGCCTTTATCTCGCGAGAGGGCGCTTGCGCCGATGTCTTCCGGGGAGTATTAGATAGCCAAGCCCATATCTTTGTGACTGGAGAGGTAGTTTTAACGGAACTTGAGCGGATTTTAAAAACCCGTTTCAAAGGTTAATTTTATAAAACATTGTATCTCTGTTTTTTGTGAATTATTAAAACCGGTAATAGTTATTTCTTCCCTCCCCGCCTCTGCGCCTCCGCGCGATAATTTCTTTTTGTTTTAAGCGGAAATATCGAAAATAGAGAACTCGAAGATAAAGTCGAAATCGTCTTAAGGTTTGAAATATAGCCTTCCGGAAAAAGATTGTCCGGTAATTTATTGCGAACCATAATGGCAGCGAAACCACAATGACGCAGAAGGGAAATGACGGTTTACCTAATGACGGCGTAGCCAAATGACCAACGCTCATTAACAAAATTACGGAATTTCAAGAGGAAATTTGACGTCAGTGACCGAACAAACTTTATCTGGAAGTCTATAGAAGGGCTTAAGTAACATCCGGTCCCTTTGGCGCTATTGAGAAATCACCGATAAAAACATAACAACCCATTCCCTTTTATAAAAAACTCTCCAGCCTTGCCAGGTAGTCCTTCCATGGCAAAACGGAAACATTGCGGATGTTATAGGGATTTGCCACATTTGCGATAACATGAAGCGGCGTCTTGGGATACTCCTCGCTAAAGGACCGTAATCCCGTTAAATCGGCTCCACTGACAACTTCCGTTGATTTAATTTCAAAGGCCCCTATTATTTTATTGTGCTTTTCCAGTATCAGGTCCACTTCCGCGCCATGGTTTGTCCTCCAGAAATAAGCCCTGGCCTCGGACCGGGTATATTTTAAAAGCCTATAGGTTTCCAGAATAATAAATTGCTCAAAAAGCCTTCCCCTTAATTTGCGGTCGGGGGGCGCGGTGAGGTTGTGATTCAGACTGTTCGTTACACCCAGGTCAAAAAAATAAAACTTAGGGTGCGCCACCATTCGTTTTCTTTGACTCTTCATCCAGGGCTGAAGCCTGAAACCGATAAGCGTATCTTCCAGGATTTCATAATGGGATTGGACGGTCCTTGGGCTTATATGACATTCCCTTCCGATTGAAGAAAAGCTCACCAGTTCCCCGAACTGGCTTGCCGCCATTTCCAAAAACCTGGAAAAGGCTCCAATATTTCTAACAATGCCTTCCATCATAATTTCTTCCCGCAGGTAAGTATCGGTGTACGTCCGCAAAATATCTATCTTGTCCTCAACGGACTCTCCATGAACAGCGGGAAGGGTACCGAACCGCAACACTTCCTCCAAGTTAAAAGAATCGGGGATTTCTTCATAAATATAAGGGAAAAGATATCTTTGCACGGCCCTGCCCGCCAACAAATTCGCATTTCCCCGCTTGAGTTTTCTGGCGCTTGAACCGGACAAGGCAAACTGGACTTTAAATCTCTCAATCAAATGATGGACTTCATTTAATAAGTCCGGGACCCTCTGGACTTCATCAATGATGATGGTCTTTATTTTTTCCGTTTTTATTTTTTCAATGGCTTCCAGTCTGAACAGTTCCGGGGATTTGGAATACTTGAGAAAAAGGTCGTTGAAGAGCAGATTCACGCTCCAGACATTTTTTTTGAAACAGTTTTCTAGGAGAGTACTTTTTCCGGTTTGCCTGGGGCCGAAAATAAAAAAAGACTTATTAGGAGGAAGTTTTTGCTTTCTTGATATCATAATGCGATATTGTACGGTATTGCCGCAACAATGTAAACAAAAAGCTCGATGATTTGCTAATTTTGCGTAAAATTTGAATTGGAGTGGAATGGAATGGAACAGAATTATTGAACTTTTTTTGGGGCGCTTATTGCGAGAGGGCATTTTTCCGGTAAGCCGACTATAAAACATAAAATCCAGACCTGGAGCAGATTTTACCCGCTCAAGCACGCAGGAAGGAAAAGAACGAGGGACGAAGGGCAGAAAGCAGGGTTGAGTTACGGCAGGTTTTTTCTTGTCACTCGTTACTTGTCACTTATCACTGCTTTTACCCTCCATAAAGAAATATCGAAAATTGACACCTCGAAGATAAAGTCGAAATCGCGTTCAGCCTTGAAATAGAAAAGCTAAAGTAACATCCGGTCCTTTTGGCGCTATTGATAAATTACTGATCAAGACATAATAACCCAATTTCTTTTCCCGTTTGCGGGAAACAAATACGAACGGAATGTCACGACTTGACGCTCAAGTGTCAGCGTCCTACACTGTAAATCATAAAAATCAACAAAAGGAGCACTAACCATGAGCACCAACATATCTCTAACGCCGGAGCTTGAAGAATACGCCAGAAACCAGGTCGCCAGCGGTCTTTATGGTTCCATCAGCGAATTTATGCGCTCGGCAGTCAGAACGCACCGCAAGCAGAATATAGAACACAACATTTACTTGCGCGATATGCACCGGGAATTGGCCCAGGCAGAGGCAGAAATAGATCGTGGTGAAATCTCACCATTGAACATGCAGGAAATCATAGACGAAGTTGACGCGGAACTGGCAGCCAGGAAAAAATGAAAAAAGCATTAAAGAGCGTATCCACGAAGAAATGGTCAACATTGATAAAGAAATAAACAAAGGTCAGCACTAAAGTAGTCCTGTCTCAATCCTGCCTTTTTCCGCAGCCACCTCTATTATGATATTCTCTCTCCGAAAATCAGTGAGCGTTTTTCGAAGTAGGAATTGCAGAACCCTACGTGTGTTTTGCAGGAAAACGGTAAAAGGAACCGATCTCGGCCATCTTGGCATCGCCCCTTCGGGCGGCTAAAAAGCAGCCGTCCAATTCGTGTGTCCTGACGAATTGTGAAGAAATCATGATTGAAAAAGGAACGAATATGGCGTGAAGCAGGGAGGAAAGAAACCAAAAACCAAATTTGCATGGGTATAAACTTGGGAGGAAACGTTGTTCTATCCTGAAGCGAAATACTACCTGGGCTTCCGTGAAGATATTTAAAAGAACAAGAGACGAATTTTACGTTTGGACGAGGGACGAGGGGGCGAAGGGCAGAAAGCAGAGTCGAGTTACGGCAGGTTTTTTCTTGTCACTCGTTACTTGTCACTATTTGTGCCCTCCATGTGGAAATATCGAAAATAGATACATCAAAGATAAAGTCGAAATCGTCTTCAGCCTCGAAATAGAGGAGCTTATAAAAACTCCCCACGGCTTTTTGTTGGCTTCGCTAAAGAAGGAAATCCTCGAAAAAGATTATGCATTAAGAATAAAACGGTTGATTATCCTTATTTATTTAAGCTAAAGTAGCATCTGGCCCATTTTTGCACTATTAAAAAATTACCGATCACTTCGCGTCTCCAACCCTTTTGGGGTAGTTTAACAACAGAGCAAGGCTTATTGATAAAAGTGGGCGCTGAACATCAAGGAGCAGTGCGATGCTCAGGGTGTGGCCTTCTTCTTTAAGCAATGGGGATCCTGGGGCAGACAGGGTTAAGAGTCATAAAAAAGAGAGCGGAAGATTGCTACAAGGGAAAACCAGAGATGCGATGCCGCAGGTGTCTGTATCATCGTTATAATCGAACTATTATCAAAATTACTTTGAATGGGACTTAGAGCGTGTTAAAAAATGTGCAGGGGGAGGACAAATTCCATGAAAATAATAATTTGATAGATATAAACTTCCTGAAGAGCAATATTGATTTTTCATGCCTGAAGCCGGATGTGTCTCAAGATAATATAAGCGCTTTCTGTGAAACGGCGTTAAGCAATAGTGTCAAGACGATTTACGTCCCTCCATGCTTTATTCAATTTGTAAATTCCAGAGTATCAAGTCAGGGAATCGATGTAGGCACGACGGCGGGTTTCCCCTATGGAAATAACTCAGTAGATGTAAAAAAAGCGGGCATCCTCTACGCCGCAGAAAAAGGGGCAAAATGGGTTGATGTCTGCATAAACCTCTCTTTTGTAAAATCCGGGCGATATTTTGATGTGGAAAGAGAGATAGAAAATTTGCTGGAGATATCTCAAAGTGCAGGAATAGGGTTGAAGCTGATAGTCGAATCTCCCTATCTTGACGAAGATGAGTTGATCCGAACAACCAAAATTGTTAACAAGCATAAGGTTGATTATATCAAGACAGCAACGGGCGTAGGCAATGCTGTTTCCGAAAGGGAGGTCCGTATAATAAAATCTAATTTGACGGATACTAAGTTGAAGGTGTCTGGCGGTATTTTCATGGTTGACCAAGTTTTGGCTTACTTTGACCTTGGCGCTGACAAGATAGGTTCCAGTCATGGTTTTCACATACTGGAAAGTTTCAAGCAGACTCTGACGCAAACATCTTAAGATGTTAATGATCTTTTGAAATTCCCGCCAATATGCCGTATAGTATCGGCATCCTAAGTATCCTTTAAGTAGTAAGAATCTAATGAGATGGAGGTTAAAGATTATGAATAAGCTTTTACATAAAATAAGCAAGAATTGCGGAGTCCTCTTTTTAGCGACTCTGTTTTTAAGCTTGGCGCTTGGCGGCTGCGGCCAAAAAACTGAAGTAACGATTGAATCGCAGCCCGAAGGGGCGAAAGTTAGTGTAGACGGAGCTTCCGTTGGAAAAACGCCGATTAGCGTCAAGGTCACTTCAACGACAAAAAAAATCAATGTTGAATTCCAGGGCTCCGAAAGTTCAGCTAAGAAAAGCGAGCAACCTGCCACAATAAGAAAAACACTTACAGCGGCATATTTGCCTTTAACTGCAAACCTGCCTCTTTTTGTCGCGCTGGATAACGGTTTTTTTGAGCAGAACGGTATAAAGGTAAATGTGATTGAGGCTACTTCTCCCAACGATATCATTACAGGGATTGTTTCCGGCAAGGTAGATTTTGCCGCAGTCCTTGCCTATTCGCTCCTTTTCCCGGCGGCTACGCGTTATCCCGGTGAATTCAAGTTTTTCTCGTCGAGTGAAGAAACACTGGATAAGTTTACCTCCAGCATCATTGCAATGAAAGATTCACCCATTAACACTTATCAGGATTTGAAGGGGAAGAAGATAGGCGTTTACATTGGACTCGTTCAAATAAATTTCCTGAAAGCGATTCTTGCAGGCATGGGAATCAAAGAAAGCGAAGTGGAAATAGTCCAGATCAGTCCAAGGCTACAGATTCAGGGATTGGTATCCGGTGAATACGACGCGCTTTCATCGACTGAGCCGACAATTAATATCGCAAAACTTAAGGGTATTGCCAAAGTAGTATCGGAAAGCCCCAGGGTTAAATTTATTATGAATCCCTTCCCTTCAACAGCTTCTGTGATATCAACCCGATTATTGAAAGAAGACCCGGAAGCGGCAAGCGCTGTTGTCAGGGCGCTGAATATGGCCATTGATCTAATAAACAGCGATCCGGAAAAGGCGAAGCGATCGTTGCTGAACTATACTCCCATACCAAAAGATATTGCCGACGAGCTATTAAAGGGTTTAAAACTTTTTAAGTACACCAAGCTAGGGGAAGAAAACAGGTTGAACGTTCAACGGTTCGCCGACTTTTTATACGAGAAGGGTATCATGAAAAAGCGCGTAGAGGACGTCAACATGCTCTTCGGTGATTATGAGGACGTACCGGCAACCTAATCATATTTGATAAAGCAGGCAAAACGTGCCCTACTTAGACCTGAAAAATGTTAGTAAGACCTACCAGGACGCATCAGACCAGCCGGTTCCGGTCCTTAATGACCTGAATCTCGATGTCAACAAGGGCGAGTTCGTTTCTATTTTCGGGCCGAATGGTTGCGGCAAGTCAACACTGCTAAACATCATTGCCGACCTTATCCCTCTCGATTCAGGAGCTATCCGGATCGATGGCAAGGAAACTTCTAAATCCAAGATCGGCTTCGTATTTCAAAACTACAGTGATTCCTTATTCCCCTGGCTGAAAAACATTGACAACATCGCCTTCTCTCTTCAGGCTGATTCAGCAAAAAGCAAGAAACAAAAGCGAGATATAGTCCTGAATTTCATCCGCGATATGGGGCTGGACAACCTACCCCTGGACAAATACCCCTATCAGTGCAGCGCAGGTCAGCAGCAGCTCGTGGCGCTGGCAAGAGAGCTTGTCTACCAGCCGGATGTTTTGCTCATGGATGAACCTTTCGTCTCTCTCGATTATGACCGGCGTCTTGCCCAGCAGGAGTATTTGTTAAACACATGGGCAAAGACAAACACGACTATTCTTTTCATCTCCCATGAAATTGATGAAGCTATATTTCTCGCCGATAAGTTCGTGATGCTCTCTCAAAGGCCGTCTAAGATTTTTAAGATTTTTGACATTGATCTGCCGCGCCCCCGGACACTGGACATGCTGGTAAGCGAAGAGTTTTTCAAACTAAAGGTTCCCATATTGAAATCTTTCAAGGAAATCATAGGCAGATGAAGAAGTCCTGGTTTACAGGTACAATAATTTTGCTGCTTGCTTGGACGTTTGTTACAGAAACAGGCTTGATAGCAAAGGTTTTCCTACCATCACCCTTTGCCGTCTTTAAAGAACTGGCCACTCTTGTGACGAGAGAAGGTATTTTGATTGATTTCTTTTCAACCTTATGGAGAACTTTGGCAGGGTATCTTATTGGCTGCGTTGTAGGCGTGATGATAGGTCTTGTTATGGGAAGGTATACGCTGGTCTATGAAACGATGGAGTTCCCTGTCGATTTTTTCAGGTCCATACCGGCGACGGCGCTTTTCCCTCTCTTTATAGTTATTTGGGGACTGGGTGACGAGGTCAAGATATTTATTGCGGCCTGGGCGACAAGCATGGTTGTCCTTATTAACACGATATACGGCGTTAAAAGTGTCTCTGCAATCCGGCTAATGGTAGCAAAAACAAAGAAGATATCGCCCCTGCAGACCTTTTACAGGGTAATGTTACCCGATGCCCTGCCCTATATCATAGCTGGTGCCCGAATTGGGCTTTCGCTTGCCCTTGTAGTTGAGATAGTTGCCGAAATGTTCCTTGGCTCCCATTCCGGGCTTGGATATCGTATCTTTAACGCAACATCGATCTTTGAGATGGAAGAGGCTTATGCAACTGTTGTAATAGTAGGTTTTTTAGGCTATTCATTGAACAAATCTATAATTTTATTGGAGAGGAGGTGGGTTCATTGGGCGGGAAGGTAGTTTCTGAATTGGAAAAAAATTATGCATTATTTCGTGAGGCCGTAGATAATGTAGAAAAATTTCTCGATAGGTTTAAAAAAAATAATATTTTTATTACTTTTTTAGAGTATAAAGAAGGAAAATTTATCGAAATTCTTTTAATCAATACTGAAAAATTTTACGAAGAATCACATCGGCTCCAGGAGGAGGAGGGAGACAAAGCAATAAAAAGTTTCCACTATGCACATAAAGCTATTGAAAAAGCTGAAGAACAAATAAATATATCTACTGAATCCACACTGGTTGTTACCGAAGTGGGTGAAGATGTTTTAAGGTATGATGCCGAATGGGGCTATAAAATGAAAGAGATAGCGCAAAACTATAATGTAAGAAGTGTCGTTTCAACAGCAATAGCATTTGATAAAAACCCCATTGGTCTAATTAATTTTTTTTACAATAAGACGTTATATGAGGAAGAAGATGCATTATGGAGAATGCAGGTAATTTCTGGCTGTGAGTTTGTGGCTCATTTACTGATACGGTCAATGGTTCAGGCAGACCTGTTCTTAGGGACAGTTAAAGCTTTGTCTTCTGCAATAGATGCTAAATCTAAATGGACAGATGGCCATTCAAAAAGAGTTACAGATTTAGCTCTTCAAATTGGCCAAAAGATGAATCTCTCTGTAAATGAACTTAAAACTTTAAAATTGGCCAGCTTACTTCATGATATAGGAAAAATTGGAGTAAGGGATTGTATACTTGACAATGATGAAAAACTGGAGGAAGAAGACTGGGAAAAACTTAAAAAACACCCAAAAACAGGTGAAGAAATCCTGTCATCAATAAAACAATTAGAAGATGCAATCCCGATCATAAAGGGACATCATGAGAAATTTAATGGGAAGGGCTATCCAGACCGTTTAAAAGGAGATCAAATCCCTTTTATTGCAAGGATTTTGATGATTGCAGATTCAATTGATGCCATGGCTAATAAGAGACCATATAAAGAACAAATAAAGAACCAAGATGAGATTATTAAAGAGTTGGATGACTGTTCAGGTACTCATTTTGACCCAAAGGTAGTAGCTGCTGTTTTAAAACTAATCGAAGAAAAGAACCTTGAGTTACGATGAGTGGTTAGAAAAAAGGATTACAAAGGGATTAGAACTTAGACAATTAGAAGCATTCTTGCTTGTTAAAATATCTGGCAAATTAAATGTATTTATTTTATTGAAAATAGAACGATATATAATAAGTCGTCATGTGCGTAGCAAGAACTAATTATTTTTAATCACGGAGTTAAAAAATGCCATACATTTTACATGCGGAAATTCCCTCATCAGAAGTTGAATCTCTGAGAAAAGAGATATCCAAAACGAAGAAAGCCGTTTCTATCAAGGTTCTTAAGACAAACTATTCGCCAATAATACCTGGAGCTATTCGTGCTGAAAGTTGGCATGATGTTGCCGTTGAACTCGTTGCAATGGGAACTGCCGGTATCTCAGCACTAGCGGTAATTCTGAAGAACTATTGGTTATCAAAAAAGAAGAAGATTCGTTTTGTTGACATCAAAACTGGGCGGCTTATCGAGTATGATGGTGCTGATCCAGACCTTGAGAGCAAACTGTTAGAAATTGTTAATTCTTCCAAAGAATAGTAGCAGGTTCAATCGTGATAAGAGCATTTTTTTACCCAGACACTGGCGCTATTATTAGTGAAACTTGTGATCCACTATTAGGAAAAAGAGGTTCATTATCTGAGGAATTTACTCACATTGAGAGAATCCTCAAATCTAATAGCAAAGATACGGATGCTCTTTACGCCCTAAGCCATGAATGTAACCATTTTTTAACACTTATATCAAGCCCTCTATATATATTCTTTCCTATATCCTCGCTGCTTGAATTAAGCATGCTTGGAAGTTTCATACAATGGCATAAGACTGCCTACCCTGGAAGGAAAATTTCCGTACCTTTAGCATTGTCAGCTAAGAAAACAGAAGATGGGCATTTAAAGGATGAAATTGAAAACCTGCTTCTACAAATTTCTTGGCTCGATTGTCTAAGACACTTGTTTTGGGACCTCGATTTGTATTCAATTCAAGGTCAAGACAAATCACTAAAACAAGCCAATTCTGGAATAAAATTCTTGATAGATTACTTTAGTCTGAAGTTCCCTTAGCAATCCTCTCTTTTTTTCGGTATAACTCCTTTGTTTTTAGGCACTTACAGATATTTTTGTCTGCAAGCATGTTCTCATGTAAATCTATATTTACTTTTGCATAATACCTGCAAATAGCTTGACAAAACGACATTAAGAACTGTACAATGTTCTCATGTATATTGATATCGTGCCAAATCGGAATTCTCGGCCAACAGCATTGCTTCGGGAAGGATGGAGGGAAGGCAAAAAAACCTTTGT
>JAJDAS010000169.1 GCA_029261755.1 Nitrospinia bacterium | reverse complement strand
TGTCTATGCAGACTCCATGGCGGCAAAACGGCACATGGCGCGTGGTGCTGCGGCAATGGAGATCGCTAAGTCCCCAGCTGATTATCTGGATGCTGAGAAAGAATTCAGCGAAGCGGTGAAACTAGCGCCAGCCTGGGCTGATGCATGGTTCAACCTGGGCATGGCGCAGGAATCAGCGGAGAAGTATCAGTCGGCTATCAAAAGCTTCAAGACCTACCTTGAGAAAACCCCCAAGGCATCTGACCGTGATGCAGTGGAGACGCGCATCTTCAAGCTCGAATACAAAATGGAGAAGGCCAATGAAGAGATGTCCATTAAAATTAATAATGATAGCAGTCTTAGAAATTTTGCTGGCTGGTTTTAGCATTTTGCCAGCCCTGGCCGATGAAGAGCCATATGTCCACTTCGTTAAAGGCGTGATGGCCGAACAGGATGGAAAGTTCCGGCAGGCGCTGGCACACTATGTATCAGCACTTTCGGAAGATGATTTTTGTTGGACACCAGAGGGAGAGGAGGAAATAAGGCAGAGGGCTATAAAACTTGCACAGAAAATCCAACCGCCGCCCGCAATACCGGAGAAAGTACATCGTCACATGGCAAGGGGAGAGGCTTTTGTTGAATCGGCTAAGGATAAAGACGGGTACCTTAAGGCAGTCAGAGAATTTCAAAACGCTGTAAATTCAGCCCCGTGGTTGGCTGATGCATACTACAACCTTGGTGTAGTGCAGGACAAGGCAGGCCTCTATCAACAGGCCATTCAGAGCCTCAAGCTCTACCTGTTCGCTGCTCCAGCTGCTCCAGACACCCGCACTGTACGTAATTTAATCTACAAGATTGAAGCACGGCAGGAAGAAGCCAGGTGAAGACAGAGAAAGCCCTGACAGAAGATAACTATCCCAAACCTGAGGAACTTACCGGAGAATGGAGATACATAAACATTATTGGGCAGACAATGAGTGCGGAGCTAATATCACTGGGCCCTGTTATAACTTTTCCTCAATTAATCAGATCTGATACAGACTGGTCCCTACTGTTAACAGGTTTCAAACTTACAGGCACTGTTAGAGTAAACCAGCATGGCCAGGCAAGTGATAACTGCCTGATGGGCAATTTTGATTATTACAAAAATCGGTATATGTGGTTATGAAAATCACGGGAACGGTGAGCAGGGACAAAAAAAGCATTATTCTTCACTTCAGGCAACCATGGATTGATAAAAAGATCGGTTGTAGAATCAACTATCGTGATCGGGAATGTAAGTTTACACTACACTAATCACGATAACCATTCTGGGAAAAATCATCAAGCTTGCTCAATCTATTTTTCCGCCTTGGCCCGCACCCATAACTTCTATTATTTTTTGGCTACGTACTCTATGGACTGCGTCAGTCACCCATCCGGTTCAAGGCTTATGCCCCTGACGGTTGCCCGGCCCAAAAAATAAGCGGTACCATGACTGCGTCCAATTGAATTTCACAACTTGTGGTTTTAAACCAACCCCTCGTGGCTCACGGCATAGGCGGAACAGATGAAAAGTTTTACCGTCCACTGGATATTTTTCAGGCGCGGGCCGGGTTTCCAATCACATCTTGTGAATTGATTACCAACCCCAGCACTGATTCACCGGCCCGGCCTTTGCCAAGTCTCTACATTTTTTTCCTCGCAGGTTCACATTTCGTCAGTTGATATAATTTAATATAGTGATATAATTTTTTCATGGTCAGATCCGCAAGAATCAAATATGAAAGAGCTTTTTAAACCACTAATTTTACGAATTACATTAATGAAATTTTTATTCGTAAAATTAGTGGTTTCATGTCCTCATCCTTCTGGTATCTGCATTCCGCAAGCAGAAATATAAACGATACCGGCTCCATATAACACGCTGCACACTTATGAAAAAAATCCTCTTGATAGAAGATGACGAAAAAATTATCGAAGCCCTCGGGTATGCGCTTAAGTTGGAGGGATATGAAATCCATTCCGCTCAAGATGGTGAATCGGGGCTCGAAATGGCCAGATCTATCAGACCCGATCTCATCCTGCTCGATCTTTTGCTACCAAAAATGCATGGCTTTGAGGTGTGCCATGCTTTGAAATCGGATAAGGAGTTTGAATCGATTCAGGTCATTATATTGACTGCCCTTGGGGATACGGAAAACATCGTCAAAGGACTTTCCGCCGGAGCAGAGGATTTTATTTCCAAACCTTACCATTTAGAAGAGCTTCTTGCCCGAGTTAAGTCTCGCGTGAGAATGAAGGAATTATACGACAAGGCCAGGGAAGAGGAGAAAAAGAGCGAGGATAAATATAAGACTCTCGTAAAAACCTTGCCGGACATCGTTTTTAAAATAGACCTTGATGGGAATTTTACATTCATCAGTGATTTTGTTAGAAACTTGGGCTATGAACCGAAAGAACTAATAGGGAAAAATTTTAGAGAGATCATTCATCCGGAGGATGTAAAATCTGTCAGCGGGGCGTTGGTTTTAAAAAAAATCACCGGGAAAAAAACCGGTAATGAAATGGCGCCGAAAATCTTTGACGAGCGAAGAACCGGCAACAGAATGACCAGGGATTTAGAAATTCGGTTGCTGGCAAAAAACCAGGATGGGAAAACGACTGATTCCAAGGTGGTTGCTTCTATTTTTGCCCAGGGGGAAGTGGTTTCCATGGGTTACTATGACTCCTCTCAAAAGGAAAAAAAGAAACGGTTGATTGGAACGGTGGGAATTATCAGGGATCGTACCCACCGTAAACAGAAGGAGAAAGACTTGCATGCAAGCGAGGCCAAGTACAGGACGCTCCTGGAGAACCTTCCTCAAAAGGTTTTTCTTAAAGATGTAAACTCTGTTTATGCATCCTGCAACCAAAACTACGCAAGAGACCTACAGATCAAACCCGAGGAAATTAAGGGGAAGACGGATTACGATTTTTTCCCCAGGGAATTGGCTGAAAAATATAGAACAGACGACAAAAGGATCATTACTACGGGAAAACCGGAAAGTCTTGAGGAAAAATATATTCAATCAGGCAAGGAAGTGTTTGTCCAAACAGTTAAGACCATCGTAAGAAATGAAGAGGGAGACCCAACCGGCATATTAGGCGTTTTTTGGGACATAACGGAACGTAAGTCCGATGAAGAAAAGATTAAAAAGCTCTCCAGAGCCGTGGAACAAAGCCCCGTTTCTATTGTTGTTACCGATACCAAAGGCAATATCGAATATGTGAACCCAAAGTTTATTCAACTGACCGGTTATTCCCGGGATGAAGCGATAGGAAAAACCCCCCGTATCTTGAAATCGGGAGAAACTCCCCTTCGGGAATATAAAAAGTTATGGAGCACTATTGCCAATGGAGGAGAATGGCGGGGAGAATTCCATAACAAAAAGAAAAATGGAGAACTCTATTGGGAATTAGCGGCCATTTCGCCCATCAAGAACGCGGATGGGGAGACCACCCATTTCCTGGGCATCAAGGAAGATATTACCGAACAAAAAAAAGCAGAGGAAAAGCTGAAAAGAAGCAAGGCCAGCCTTACCGAAGCCCAGCGCATCGCACAGCTTGGCAATTGGGATTGGGATATCTCCACGGATAGTCTTTGGTGGTCGGATGAGATTTACCGTATATTTGGTTTAACGCGGAAAGAGTTTGGCGCTACTTATCAGGCATTTCTGGACGTTGTTCACCTCGAAGACAGAAAACATGTGATGAATTCCGTTAGAAGAGCCTTGTATAAAAATGAGCCTTACCAGCTTGAGCACAGGATCGTGAGACCTGACGGGACAGAGCGTGTTGTCTATGAAATGGCCGAGGTGTCATTCAATGAAAACCAGGAACCCATTCGGATGCTTGGAACAGTTCAGGATATTACAGAACGGAAGCAGATGGAAAAGGCTCTATTGGAGAAAACACTCCATCTGGACAATATTCTGCACTCTTCCACCGATTTAGCTATTGCCGCCACGGACCTTGATTTCCGCATCACTTATTATAATCCGGTTGCTGAAAAAATCTTTGGCTATAAAGCCGCAGAAGTCGTTGGGAAAACGGTTATGGATATCCATACGAAAGAAAATGTGGAACATTCCCGATTTGAAAAGGCCATAGAGATCGTCCGAAAAGAAGGAGAGTATACCTATTTTGTGGAACAAAAAACGGAAGAAAAAACTCGCCATATTAAGTCCAGAATTTCAGGAATATGGGATAAAAAAAATGTTCTTGTAGGTTTCGTGTTAATGTCCCAGGACATTACCAAAAGCAAACAGGCGGAAGAGGAGAAAGAAAAAGTGCAAGCCCAGCTCCTACAGTCGCAAAAAATGGATGCCATAGGAAGGCTGGCGGCAGGGGTGGCTCATGAAATCAATAATCCCATCAACAATATTATCAATTTCGCCCAAATTTTGGAGGATGAGCAGGAAAAAGAGATGGTCGAACGGATAAAAAAAGAAGGAAGGCGTATTGCGGGTATTGTTAGAAATCTTCTCTCCTTTGCACGGGACAGCCGGCAAGAAAAGTCTATTACCACTGCCCATGAAATAGTATCTGATTCCCTGGCCCTTATCGAAACACAAATAATCAATAACGGCATTTCTCTTACGATAGATGTTCCTACAAGACTGCCCAACATCTTTGCGAATCCACAGCAAATCCAACAGGTCTTTTTGAATATTATTTATAACGCGCAGTTTGCCCTAAATCAAAAATATATGGAAAAACATCAGGACAAGATCCTGGAAATCCGTGGAGAGTCCGTCATTAGAAATGGCTGCCACTTTGTAAAAGTTACATTTTATGATCAAGGAACCGGAATTCCCTCTGAACTATTGCCGAAAATCAGGGAACCGTTTTTTTCCACCAAACCCGAAGGGCATGGAACCGGCCTGGGTCTTAGCATCAGTTATGGTATTATCGAAAACCATGATGGCCGGATTGTTATTGAAAGCGTTGTAGGGGAATTTACAAAAGTTGAAATAGAGTTACCCACAGCTGAGCAGAAGGAAGCCAAATCTTAAATGAAAAAAGAACAGGTTTTATTAATCGATGATGAAGAGGGCATCCGATATGCCTTCCACAAATTTCTGGTGAGTGACGGGTACTCCGTGGTTACAGCGGAGAACTATCGGGAGGGGATTGCCAGGTTGGACGAATCCTCTTTTGATTTGATCTTCGCGGACATCATTCTTGGGGACAAAACAGGGATTGATTTACTGAGGGAGGTTAAGGAAAGGAAGCTTCGATGTCCGGTTGTGATATTTACAGGCGCTCCATCCATTGCAACTGCTTCGGAAGCCATTCGCATAGGAGCTTTTGACTATCTTTCTAAGCCAGTGGAGAAAAATGCCCTGCTCCGCGTTGCAAAAATTGCTTTAAAACACAAAGCGCTACTTGATGAAAATGAGAAATATCGGACCAACCTGGCAGCGATTTTTAGGAGCGTTAAGGACGCTATCATCACCGTAGATGATGATTTGTCGGTTTTGGAGATCAACGATGCCGGCGCTCAAATTTGCGGTCTTTCACGAGCGAAGGTCCTTGGCAGAAAATTAAACCTCGTTCAAAACAATTGTGGAGGAAAATGCCTGAACGTCCTTACCGAGGCCATTCAAAAAAGAGAACCTGCTGAAATTTATCGTGTGGAATGTGGCTGGAAAAGCGAAAAAGAGCAGGTGGTGAGTATGTCCGTTTACCCCTTACTAATGGAAGGGAACCGGTTTTCCGGAGCGGTGATGGTGGTAAGGGATGAGACAAGATTGGCTGTTTTGGAGCGTAATTTAAATGAGCGGAGACGATTCCACAAGATCATCGGGGAAAGTAAAGAAGTTCAAAAGATATATTCGCTAATAGAAAAGTTGATGGATGTCTCCACCACGGTTTTGATTACGGGTGAAAGCGGCACGGGTAAGGAGTTAGTGGTGGAAGCCCTCCATTACAGAGGTAAACGGAAAGATAATCCCCTGGTCAAAGTAAACTGTTCCGCTTTGACCGAGGAACTGCTGGAAAGCGAACTCTTTGGACACGTGAAGGGGGCCTTTACCGGCGCTCTGGAGGACAAGAAAGGCCGGTTCCAGATAGCAGACGGAGGAACCTTGTTTTTGGATGAGATCGGCGATGTGTCGCCCAGGAGCCAACTCCGTCTTTTGAGGGTCTTGGATAATAAGGAATTTGAGAGGGTAGGAAGCACGGAGCAGATCAAGGTGGATGTACGTTTCCTGGCGGCTACGAACAAGGATCTCCCGAAATTGGTGAAGTTAGGCAAGTTCAGGGAAGATTTGTTTTATCGCTTGCAAGTGGTGGAGTTGGCCCTACCGCCTCTGAGGGACCGCCTGGAAGATATCCCTCTTCTCTTGGAACACTTTCTGGAGAAATTTAACAAAAAGTTCAATAAGAGGATTGAGGGAGTATCGGAAGAGGTCAAAAGGCAGTTCATGGATTATTCCTGGCCGGGTAATATAAGGGAGTTGGAACATATAATGGAACATGCCTTTATCCTCTGTGGCCAACCGATCATTTCTTTAAAAGATTTGCCAAAAAGTTTTCGCGATCCTGGCACGCGAAGAGCCTTCTTGAAGGAAAAGACGACACCCAACAATGCTAAAACCATCCTTCAAGCATTGGAAAAATCCGGTTGGAACAAGGCCAAGGCCGCCCGATTTTTGGGAATCAGCCGCCAGACCCTCTATCAAAAAATCAAAGAATATAAGATTCAGGAACCAGACTCGTGTAAAGTCGCGATTTAGCAATTAGACCTCTGTTCTCTTTTTCTCGTTTCTCCTTCCATTACTCCCGCAAAACTGTCAATCTTGACACTTCTGTCCATACACTTCTGTTCAGCCTGACACTTCCAGTCTCCATGTTTGCTAGCATATATTTATAAAGTAAGCGTATATATCATAATAATTATAGTAATATTATGTGATTGTAGTTCTATGACCCAAATATGGAATGTTTCTTGAAATAAGAATGTTAATGATGCTGTGATGTTCTGGAATTTCTTTGATTTTTCAGATGCAATTTCAATCCTTCCAACCCTTCGTGCGCGAAGGAGAGTGCTTTTAGCAGGAAATATCCATATGTGCCATGTACAAAAAATGATATTTCACCTGAAAGAGGGCTTCTCTACTCCCCATTCTATTGATATCCAAACTTCCCAAGACGCAAGATACCTCCAAATTATGGTTGGGAACCCTGGAAAGCAACGGATTGGATTCCTGTCATCCTCAAAAATGGAGGAGATGGAATGCTGGAAATGTTGGGAGTCATTGCCATTTAGCCGGAAAAGGTATAACTCATTACCATCCGGGATGGGGGAAAACCATCGTCCCCAAAAGACCAATTCAGCAAAAAAACATAAAACCAAAACTAGGAAAGGTCAATCCAGCAATAAAGTGGACCATGAGAAATATTTCAGGAAGGTAACGGAAAAGATTTTGGAGAGCATCCTAAAAAAGGAATCAACAGATGTAAGAAGTAACCCACAAAGCCAAAATGGCTATGACAAGCGTTGCTATAAATGACTTCAGGGTTTGAGTGCTTGAACCCAAAAAACTTCAAAAAGAACGGATAGTGAAAATGGGAAAAAAACAGGAAACAAAGTCTTCCAAAGCTTCTGCGAAAACCGGCGTAAAAACTTCGGTTAAAGTCCAACCGAAAAAGAAAAAGACAACTCCTACCATCCCCGCCATAAAAAAAGAATACAAAGTGAAAGATAACCAGTGCCGTGTTACATTCCGACTAGCCAAAGCGGCGGCGCCAAACGCCAAAAAGGTATGTGTTGTGGGAGATTTTAATGGCTGGGATTTTCATGCCAATCCAATGAAAAAAGCGAAAACCGGAGTTTATTCCATTACACTTGACCTGGAGCCGGGAAAAGAATACCAGTTTCGTTATCTTATCGATGAATCGGAATGGGCAAACCACTGGAATGCCGACAAATATGTGAAGAGCCCTTTTGGGGACTCCGAGAACTCCGTCGTCGTCACCTAAGTTGAAAGGCCAAAGTTATGACCCTTACCCCACAAAGAAAAGAAACAGTACTTCTGGTGGATGATTCCCCGATTATCCGAAAAACGGTGAAGGATTTTCTCTTATTAGCTGATTACGAGGTTGTAATTGCGAGGGATGCCAGGGAATGCTTGCAAAAGCTTGCCACTTCTCCGGCCCTGGATTTGGGTCTTTTAGATATTGAGATGCCACACATTGACGGCATTCAACTGGTGAAAATGATTCGGAGACAACCTGCATATTCAGACATGCCTATCATCATGATATCCGCTTCATCCGATAAAATGCGTGTCCTTCAGTCCATCCAGGCCGGCGCAAAGGACTATATCGTAAAGCCTTTTGATGAGCAAACCCTCTTCGAGAAAATGGATAAGTATTTAAACGCGGAAAAAACCGATGCTAAGGTAGCGGGCTAATCCCATAGTTCGACACTTATCCCCTTCCATGTCTCGTTGGACCCATCCTCCCACTTGCTGTCCGCGTAAATTCCTGTTCAAAATTATTTATCTTTAACGGATTGCCACTTATATGGACCATTTTGCCATTTGGCGAGATATTGCTCTAGTCCTGCTGAAATGCAGGCAATGAGTCAAGCCTCTTTGCTATCAATTCAAGCTTTATCCCGCAACTTGATGTTGGTTTCAAAA
>JAJDAS010000168.1 GCA_029261755.1 Nitrospinia bacterium | reverse complement strand
AAAAAGATACAAAACAACAGCGGCCACTTTACCCGCAAATGGATTTTTGATCTCTGGCAGAATCCAAAACGAAAAAAGAAGACTGCTTACTTGCCGGACGAGTGCCGCCGTCTTCTTAGCCTCATGGCCAAGGAAAAATTCGAACTGTGTTACGAACTGGAAGAAAAAGGAAACTATATTTCCCCGCAACTGCTCGGTGAAAGTCCGCCGGATTACAACCTGGATTTTACCGGAAGCCTGGATTTTCGTTTTCGTTACGCCTTTATGCCGGAGGGAATTATGAGCCGCCTTATGGTGCGGTTGGACCATTTAATCCACAAGGAGAAAGGTCATCAGGTAGTCTGGCGATATGGAGCCGTTTTTGCCAGGGAAGAATGCCTTGCAGAAGTCATACAAACACGGTACTCCAGCGAAGGGCACAGGGAGCTATGCGTCCGCGCCACCGGCACCGATTACAGGAAAAGGGACCTGCTTACCATTATCCGCTATGAAATTGAAGCGATCCACAGAAAGTCCTTCCCACATATACACTATGACGCCTTAATCCCATGCAACTCAAAAAAATGCGCGGAATCCGAAAGGCCGAAATTTTTCACCGTAAAGGAGTGGAACAGTTTGGCGGGTTTTGGCGATGTGGAAACCCGGTGCACGGAATGCAGAGAAATGGTAAGTATCTACGAACTGGTTGTGGGGATAGTTCCTGAAAACGTGCGGCGAGCGGGCTCTTCTTCAGGCCAGCCGGTAACGGTAATGAAAGATATTATGTATGATTATACGAAAGGCATGGACGTATACATCACCCCATCCGAGGTAACCAGGCAACTGCTCGATATTTTAAGAATCCAGGCCGCACACCCACAGCCTATTGAGGTGAAGATTGAGATCAACAATGTGATCCGGGGATTCCATAGCTCCCTCGACCTGATGAAAGAGGATATGGGGGTGGATGTCCAGGATAAGAAACTGCAAGAGGAAATGAATAAAGAGCTTGCCCTGGTGGCCAAGGCAGGCGACGCGGTCTCCGGGTTATCCAAAGAAGAAGCCAAAGACTCCTCTGCCATGAAGCGGTTAGAGAACTTCGTCAAAAAGATGGGGAATACTAACACCCGAGCCGGGAAAATCATCAAGACCCTGGATAACGGCATGGGGTATGCGCAAGACCTGGCCGGACATTACAACAAGGTAGCGGAGTGGTGCGGCATGCCGCAGGTGCCGTCCGTTTTTATGAAAAAAAATGATTGATGGAGCCAGTGACGAGTGACAAGTAACGAGTGACAAGAAAAACCTAAAAACTTAAAGATTTCACTCACAAAGAGTAAAGGAGTTAAAGAGAAAAGCAAAACCTATATTAGCCACAGAATGGCACAGAATCACACAGAAAAAAATAAGTTACGAATTTTGTTTTCATCCGTGTTCTTCCGTGACAAGAAAAAGTTTTTTTATTTTCTTTTGCCTTCCTCTTTTTCTCTTTTTCTCTTTGTGAAATCCGGTTTTGCCTTTTCTTTTAGCCTTTCTCTGTGTTCTCCGTGTCCTCTGTGGTTAAATTTGTTTTTGATTTTAAAGGCTGTTTTCATTGTGAGAGATGAATCCTCAGAATCACCATGTAAGGAACTAAAAGAAAATAAATCAATATTCCGCCAGTTTGGCAAAATCAAGCTCTTTCCAGAAGATATTCCTGATGTTGGCCGGAAGAGGGAGGGGCTGAGCGCAGTTGGTTATTAAATAGCCAGGGGTCTCACGGTTCTCCTCAATAGACTGCCAATACTTCAAATGTCTGTAAAAGGCGGGCTTGATGTTTGTTGAAAGCTTTATCTCAAAAGGAACCACTCTTCCCTTCAAAGGTGTCAAGAGGTCAATCTCAACGCCGCTTTGAGACCGCCAAAAGTAGAAGTCCGGTTTCAGACCCTGGGCATATTTTTGCTTGACCATTTCCGATATTACTGCGGTCTCAAAAATGGCGCCCGACATTGGGCCATTAATTAATAGAGGAAAACTCTCTATGCCTACAAGAAAATTTACAAGCCCTAAGTCAAAAAAGTAAATCTTCGGACTTTTAATAATTCTTTTGCCGTAATTCTTGAAAAAAGGGGGGATGAGGAAAATGATGTAACTGGCTTCCAACACCGATACCCAGCTCTTAACCGTTGGAACGCTGACGCCAATGCTCCCGGCAATTTCCGAATAGTTGAGTAATTGGCCGGTCCTCGCCGCCAACAAACGCAAGCACTGTTCAAAGTCCCTCAAGTTCCCGATATCCATAATCATCCTCACATCCCGTTCAAGATATGTTTGTAGGTAGCTGGAATACCATATCTTGGAGTTCATTTTCTTTTTTACTTTCAACTCGGGATAGGAACCTGACAAAAGCCAGGATTCCACTGTAAGGTCTTCTTGAAGTTCAAGATTGGAAAATGGAGGAAGGCTTAATATGGCGGCCCTTCCGGCAAGTGATTCCGAAATATCCTTCATCACTGAAAATTGCTGGGAACCCGTGATGAACCACTGCCCGGCCCTCCGGTCCTGATCCACAAGAATCTTTACGTAATTAGCTAACTCAGGCATGTACTGGATCTCATCCAGTATGACGGGTTTAGGAAGGCCTTTTAAAAAGTTTAAAGGGTCTTCCTGGATTAAGAGGCGATGGGCTGGGTTGTCAAGGTTGATGACGGAGGGATTTTTTTTCTTCAGGAATTCCTTTAGCAGGGTGCTTTTCCCGGACCCGG
>JAJDAS010000167.1 GCA_029261755.1 Nitrospinia bacterium | reverse complement strand
TGTAAAAGAAAGGTTATTAGCGGACAGCAGTACACTATAATCGTTAAGCGAATGAAAATTTGAGGTGACTTTCAGAAAACTAAGGTCAAATTTCCGAAAATAAAAAAAATCACGGGAAAAACTAGTTTTTAGAAGTGCCCTAAAGCCCATGGCCAACCGGAAAGAGATTGACCTCATTTGCAAAGTTCCAACAAAGACGCGGCTGTATGCCGACCCGGATCTTTTGGGCCGGGTGATGGAAAACCTGATCACCAACGCCATCAAATTTTGTAATAAGGGAGATAAAATTACCATCTTCGTCCCCGAAGGAGAAAAAG
Organism: Nitrospinia bacterium; assembly: GCA_029261755.1. Classification (GTDB taxonomy): domain Bacteria; phylum Nitrospinota; class Nitrospinia; order JACRGO01; family JACRGO01; genus JACRGO01. The sequence goes on along the minus strand of JAJDAS010000167.1, from coordinate 21,156 downwards.
GCGTTATTGCGGTACAAGACACGGGAACGGGGATCCGTGAGGTCTACAAACCCGACCTTTTCAAATACGAGGAAAAGACCTCAGATATAGGAACATCGGGGGAAAAGGGGACAGGACTTGGATTACCTTTGTGCCAGGATATCATGAAGGCCCATGGTGGCATGTTGGAATTTGAATCGGAACCTGGCAAAGGGACGACTTTTTTCGCCAGACTCCCTGATGTACGTCCCTTAATAATGGTGGTTGATGATGATTCGTCTCTTCGCGGGTTGCTTAAAGAAAACCTGGCGGCTCTGGATGCGGAAATCCTGGAGGCGGAAGATGGGAAAGAAGCGCTCCATCGACTCAAGAAGCGTCGACCTCATCTCATTATTTCCGATATTTCCATGCCGAATGTGGATGGTTTTGAATTGCTTTCCCATGTTAAAAATGATTCCACCCTTAAGGATATCCCTGTGATTATCATGACGATGGACCATGAAGAAGAAACAAGGAACAAGGCTTTTTTTCATAAAGCCAATGATTTTTTAGGAAAACCCATTGCTAAAGAAGATTTATGCCCCAGGGTGAAAAAACTCTTGGGCTACAATTTTTAAAGGAATAGTAGCAGCATTGCGTGGTCCTCACCTCCTCAGGATTTGGCCCTGCAAAAGGGAGCATACCAGTATTATTTCACCGAAGCGTTCTGGTCAAATTTAGCGATACGCTTTCACCCGCCACTCCCTCTATCCATTTCTATCAAGCTCTTGTGGCGAACCATTATTTATGCGGGTTTGTGTACTTCGCAAAATGACTAAATTTGCAACTCGTTGAAATTTCTTAAAAATGCTGCAAGATTGAGGAAAATATCTCCCTCCTTAAAACTATAAAGTCTTTTGGTTATAGTACCCCTTGACGAATGACTTTCATAAATTTCCAAACATTTCTTGAAATTAGGAAAAGTGCATTGTATAATTACTGGCCTTCTTAATCAGGATTGGTAAAAAAATAAGAGGGAAATGAATTGGCGCAAAAAAATATGGAAAGGATTGAGTGTCATGAAGGGAAAATCATTTAAAAGAAGCCATTTTCTCACCACTGCCTGTGCAGGGTTTTTGGGTTTCATTGCTTTCGGTTTCAAGAATCCTTCCGATACCGGCAAACCTAAAGTTTGCAGGGGAGGGAGCAAGCTGCCGGTAAGCAGTTCCTCGAACGAGAAATTTCTTAGTGCGTTCAAAAAAAAGAATTTTAGTGATTTGCCGACAAATCCTGTAAGTTATTAGGAATTTTCAGCCTTAAAACTATTAAAGGTCTCAAGGAGAGAAGCCTTGACAAAAAAAATTAACCGGAGAAATTTTTTCAAGACCACGGCTGCGGGAACTACCATGCTCGCTTCCGCAGATGCCATGGCGCCACGTTTAGCGGCGCCCCTGATGAATACCGTCACAAGCAGACCTGCCTTCGAGCAATTCCCCTACCAAGAACAGAACATCCACCGACCGGAAGATGGCGAGCTACCTGATAAAGTCGTTGCCTCCGGATGTTCGTTCTGCCCCTCCAATTGCCGTCATTTGGTTCATGTAAAAGACGGCAAGGTTTACAACGTATATGGGGAGGAAAAAGACCCCGTGCAAGGAGGGGGACTTTGCCCCAAAGGTCAGCTCATCCCTCAATTGTTATACAACACTCACAGAATCACTCAGCCCATGAAACGGGTGGGCCCCAAACCGAGCAACGAATTCAAGCCTATTTCCTGGGATGAAGCCTTAAAGGAAATCGCCCAAAAGGTTCTCGAAATTCGGGACAAGGATGGCGCTAAGGCAGTGGCAGCCAAAGGATCTATCCGCCAAACCATCGAAGCATGCGCCATGCAGAAGAGATTTATGGAGCTGTTGGGAAGCCCCAACACCATCCATGGTGGCAATCTATGCGATGCCTCGGGTAGTGTGGCTTCGGAGATGACGCTTGGCAGCTCCGGCCAGACCAACGGATATGGCTCTGACCCCATTACCGAAACGGAAGATCTTGGGGACAGCAAGTTTGTACTCTGGCTCGGTTCCAACGATGCCGAAACCCATCCGGTCCTTCACGCCTACATGAGAAAAAGAAAACGTGGAAATGGCTCGAAATGGGTGGTTTTGGATCCCAGGTTGACCATCACCGGAAATTCGGCTGATCGATGGGTACCCGTGAGAGCCGGGACTGATATGGCATTTGTTTATGCCATGATCCACCACATTGTGAACAACGATCTTTACGATAAAGACTATGTGGAAAAGTGGGTTCTGGGTTTTAAGGAATTAAAAGACCTTGTCAATGAAAAGGGATATACCCCGGAATGGGCGGAAAAGATCACCAATATTTCTGCCAAGGTAATTGTGGAAGTGGCCGAAGATTACGCAAAGGCCAAGCCTGCCGCTATTATTTCCAATTCAGGGATCGCCCACCATGTAAACGGAGTGGATACATCACGGCTCCTCATATTTCTTGCAGCCATCACAGGGAATATCGGCATCCCGGGAGGCGGAGCCAATTTCATGCACAACTCCTTTGTTCCTACGGATCTTCCACCGATAAAAGATGCAAAGAAGATCGAAGATTCCGGCCTGCCGCCTTTTCCCGAGTGTTTTGTAAAAGCCATCAACGGTGGAGCCCCCTATCCTCTGAAAGCCCTTTTTTACTCCGGTAATATCATGACTCAGGCAGCCAACACCAAAGAAGTGGAAGCCGCCATGAAAAAACTGGAACTTTTTGTCTCTTTTAATCTCTTCCCCCAAGAAGATACATACTACGCGGACTATATCCTACCCACCACCACTTTCTATGAAATGGACCATGTGGGAATTCGCCGGTGTGACCGTGGCTTAAGGTGGCGTAATCAGGTAGTTAAACCTGTGGGAGAATCCAGGCCGGACGCCGATATCTGGATCGACCTTGGACATGCCGTAGCGGAGTTGGATTCCAAAAACGGGGCGGATTATTGGAAGGGAAATTTAGACGCTCAATGGAAAGACAGAAAGCACCTCTGGAATGAGGTTTTCCCAAAACAAAACGCCACTGCGGCAGGAATGACTGCGGATCGGATGGCCGAGATGGCTACACCGCTAAGGTGGCCTTGCCCCAATGCAGAGCATCCCGGAACCAGCGTTATGTATCTGGATCAGCCGGAATGGAAAGATATCTGGGGCGGGAAGAGGTTTTTAACCGAATCGGGCAAAATAGAGATTTTTACGGCAGACCTTGAAAAGAAACTTGCTGCTGTGGGAAGAAAATCTATCCCCGAATTTTATACCTCGAATGAAAATCCAGGGGGATTGCCAACGGCTTCCCTGCAAGAAAAAATGGAGAAAAGTCCAACCATCGCCACCACGGATGGAGGGAATTCCGTCCATGTGGCTTCTCTCGGCGCCAAAGCAGACGCTGGCCTAAAAGAAAAATACCCACATCAGCTTGTTACCGGTCGGCCCAGCGCTTTGATTTTTAATTCCATTACCCACTGGTCCTGGCAGGCTGCACAGATTTCCGCAGATCGTTTCATCCAGATTTCTAAAGCTCTCGCAGAGCAGATCAAAGCCAACTCAGGGGATATCGTAAAAGTGGCGACCCAACACGGAGAGATCATTGCCCCGGTCCTGGTTTGGGATGCCATAGAACCTAACACGGTTTTCATTCCCATGGGCAGCGGCGACAAACAGGTTGTCCACCACGATGTGGGAAGGTATACCTGGGATACGGTTAACCGGCTGACTGGTGGAACTGCTTACGACAACCTTTCCGGGCAGCATGAATATAAAGCCTTTTTGTGTAGTGTTACCACCGTGCCTGGCAAGAAAATCCATGACCTGGTAAAAGAGATGAAAGAAAAACTGGAGCAGGAAAAGAAGGAAGCGGCGGAAAAAGCAAAAAAAGGCGGAGAAAGTAAAGAAGCCAAAAAAGAGGAAAAAGCTTAAAAAGAATTATTAATACGTAGCGATATTACAAAAAAAGCAGAAATTTTAATTCTTTGAATATTTCGGAGAAGACACGATGTCGGAAGAAACCCAATACGCTTTTTTGATAGACCCCGAAAAATGCATCTTTTGCAGGGGTTGCGTTGCGGCCTGCAAACTGGAAAATCATGTTGGCTATAGCTGGCAACGAAATGAAGTGGTTCTCATGGGGCCGGATCCATCCAAAGATCCAGTGATGTATCCTGCTTATATGAACTGCCAGCATTGCGAATCCCCTGCTTGTATTGCAGCTTGCCCCGTGGAAGGAAAGGCCATAGAAAAACGCGAGAGCGATGGCCGGGTCATCATCAAACCGGAACTTTGCGATGGCGACGAGTTTTGTGTCCATGCCTGCCCATACGGAGCTATCCGCCTGACGCCGAATCAAAATAAAAAAATGTATTATGTAGTGGATAAGTGCACCTTTTGTGTCCATAAGGAAGGTCGTGATCCGGCAGCCCCTGGAGGGAACCTGCCCGCCTGCGTTACCAAATGTCCCACCGGAGCAATTACTTTTGGGACAATGGAGAAGTTTGAACTTCTGGCAGAAGAAGAGGAACGGGAGGTCATGGACCTGGATCTGAACTGGACCGGCCCCAGCAACGTTTTCCTCAAACCACGGGGGAAAGACTCATGATGACTTTTATCAAATTCGTCGTTGGACTTTCTTTATTTGTCTATTTGGGTAATATGTCCGGTGAGAAAATTCTTGGAGATATGGTTCACTATAGAGACTTGGCCACGCCAAAGACCGGAGAAGCTCCTGTGGACCATGGACCGCCTCTTACTGGAAAAGCCGTGGAATCGGAAGCTCCCTGGTCTCCTGATGTGGGAGAAGAGAGGGACGAAGATTTCCTCATGGGGGAACTGGAGCAACTTCTGGTAGCGAGAAGAGTAACCGCTTCCGATGCCTTTTCAGCTTTTTCCTTTGTTCCCACCCGGTGCATGAAATGCCACGAGAAAGACGGGCCGGGCCCCTTCTTTTACGGAAATGAAGAGTTCGAGGAAGACCAACTCTTTGCCACTAAGGATGGATTAGTCCTTCGAAGTTGGCCCTTAAAAGGTTTTGCGCCTACACTGAAATATGATTTTTTGATAACACATGCTAAAAAGATTCCTTTTGAAATCGGCGGTACCGGGGACCAAATCCTTAAAATTGCTAAATAGGAAACCAACCATTTAAAGGTAGATAATATGACAGATCAGAATTCCCGTAGAAAAATTATTTTCGCAGGACTGTCCGTCCTTCTGTGGTCTCTTTTCAGAGGAGGAATGGTTGCCTTTGCCGGAGATGTCCCTTCGCCCATCCCTGAAACTGATCCTCTTGTAATGCCGGTTATCGGGAATCGAACTATCATCTGGTTCATCGCCCAATTTCACATCCTCTTCGCCTCTTTCATCCTCGGAGTTCCTCTTTTTATCATCATCGCCGAGTACATGTACATCAGGACTAAAGATGAAAAGTTTGAGAGGCTGGCTCATGAAATCACCAAAATCGTGGCTATTTGTTATAGTTTAACCGCGTTAAGCGGAGGCACCTTCGCCTTCCTGATGTTTGGGCTGTATCCCGAGTTTGCCACGTACCTCATAGCTAAATTCCCCACCATTTGGATCATGCTGTATCCAATCCTGTTTACCCTGGAAACAATCCTCATGTATGCCTACTATTATAGTTGGGAGCCATTGAGCGGGAGCAAGAAAAAATACCATCTCATGATCGGAGTCCTTTTAAATATTGCGGGCATTACCACATTGTTTCTTATGGATGCGCCCGCTTCCTATATGTTGACCCCTCCCAACCCCAAAGTAATTGCGGACCCCAGTCTTTGGGACAATATTAATAACTTTACCTGGATGCCCCTCAACCTTCACCGCTTGGTGGGAAATATGACCTTCGGCGGGTATATGGTTTGTATTGTGGCCGCCAACATGTATATCTGGTCCGCCGATAAGAAAGAAAAGGAGTATTACGATTGGCAGGGGTACATCGGAAATATGATTGGTGTCGGCGCCATGATCCCCCTTCCGGTTATGGGTTATATTTACGCTCTCGAATGTTACATGTACGATGCCTCGCTGGGCATGTATATGATGTCCGATCGCCTCTCCATGTTTTTCGAGGCCCAGGGGATACTGGTCGGCCTCCTCTTTGTGGCCAGTAATTTTTATTTCTGGCTCAGTATGCAGAGAATCAAGGGGGCGGATCGCTATGCCTCCCTGATCAAAGTCAATTTTATAGTTATCATGTTTGGGGCTTGTATCTGGTTTATTCCCAGGCATTACTTTGCCACCATGGTGCCGGAGCCGGGAATGGACACCATGCGGATGGAACTAGCCGCCGATCTCGGGTTCCTGGCTTTGATGAAGGCAAAGAACACTGCGGCTATTTTAATTTGTGCCCTGACCTTTGTAAATTTTCTGGCCTATAAAAAAGCGGTTAAAACCGGGGAAGTGGCCTGGGGCAAGATCAACCCCCTTTCGCAATACGTTTTGGTATTCCTGGGTTTTGCCGACATCTGGCTTATGAACTTGATGGGGTCCGTTCGTGAATTGGTGAGGAAGAACTGGCATGTTTATATGCAGGTGAAGGATACAACGCCGGAGGCGTATACCCCGACTCTGTTCCATGCGTGCATTGTGACCACCCAGATCACCTTTGCCTTTTTCCTTCTTTTTACCGCCATCATTTGGTTGAGTTTGAAATTTCCACAATCGGCGAAGGGATCTTCCTCACATTAGTTAACACTTCGGAAGGGAATTCTAGATGAGTTACGGGAAAAACATAACCCAAAAGTTTCTTTGGCTTCTTATTTTTAATGTGATAGTCTGGGGCGCGTGTTCCATTGACTGGCTTGGATATGTAGGTGTGCCGAAAGCCTTCGCAAACCTGGTGGGCGCATTGCCCCTCGTGTTCAAGGTGATGTTTTCCACATTTAGTTTATGTGGGCTCATCATGTTCATGATCCACGAAACAGGAATGTTGAAGAAGGAAGGCAGCTCTATTGGGAGACTCATTAAGTTCTTTTTCTTCTATATTCTCATCGGTTTCGGATCCATCTTTGGAATCATTTGGCTGGTGATGGGATATTACGGATTCTTCCCGGTTTTTATCTGGACCGTGGTAGTCTATGCCTGGATCGCATTCTTGATTCTTGTGGCTCTGGATGCCAAACCCATGAAAGAGCAGACGCCTGCTGCTGGAATGGCAAACCTGATCATTCTTTATCTGGTTATGTGTGTTGGTTTTGTAACCATGGGTTACGCCCTTCCCCAGTATGAACCTAGATGGGAAATTAAAAAGCTAATAGGAGATCGTGGTGATCTTTCTAAAGCAGATAAGCCTACTCTCATTAAAGTGGGTAGCGAAATCTTTAAGGATTTTGAGTGTTTCAACTGCCATAATGCTTCTCCTGGGGGAATTGAGAAAAGGGGTCCTAATCTGGCAACTACCGCCATTGGAGGCGATTCAAACATCATGGAAAATATTGTCGAACCTCAGAAAGTAATTTCCAAAGGATATGACAAACCAAAGATCAGAAACGCTATGCCGGATTATTATGGTAAGCAAATCAAGCCTTTAGAAAGAAAAGCCCTGGTTGAGTTTCTCAAGAGTTTGCAGGCAGCTGCCTCTGTGAGTACGGAAGAGATGCCCGAAGGATGGTGGAAAGATCCCAAGGTTATTGAGGAAGGTGGAAAAATCTATGAGGGCCTGGTGAATGATGACGTTATGTGTGGAGCCTGCCATGGTAGCGAGGGACCTCCATTGATGGAAGGCGCCAGGGATTTCAGAGATAAAAAATACATGGATTCTCGCACGGACAAGGAACTGTTTGACGCTATTACGGATGGGGTAGTTGATGCCAATGGCGACCCCACCCCTATGACCGAGTGGGGCTCCATGATCAATCCTGGTCAGAGATGGAAGGTTCTTGCCTATATCTTTGATAGCTTTACCGGTGGCCGTAAGGATTTGGGCACTCTCTCCGGTGAAACCGGCGAGAAAAAGGAAAAAAGAATTTGGCAGCCTTGGCCTTTTGGAACTTATCCTTTTGGTAAAGACACGGGTGAAGATCCAGCTCCTCTGGAGGGATCCGAGGGATCCGGTTAAGTCTACGATCCCAGTTTGAATGTGTAGCGACCCATATGTTATAGTGGCCCCCTTCTCATTTCCCCCATCAGGGGCCTCAATGGAATCAAAAACTTTTGTTGGAAAAAAGAGGAAAGACATGCGCAATAAAATTACTTTAGCTGTTTTTGTTACCTTTTTGGCAGCAAGCATTGGGTTGCCGCTTTCTTTTGCTGGAAGTCTTCTGGATTTACTACCTAAAGAAGAAGAGGTTTATGCGAAACTGCCCAAAAACCCTGCCGGAGACCCGGAGCTTCCTGAAGATGAGTGGGATGCTTTGGACGAGAAATTGGCTGAACATCCCAACAACTGCGTCAAATGCCATTACGAGGAAGAAAAGTATTCCCAAATGACCATGGACTGGTCCATGACAAAACATGGGCAAAATAAGGTAGACTGCTCCAAATGTCACGGGGGGAACCCTATCAGCAAAACTTTGAAACAAGCCAAGGGCGATGGTACGAAATTCAGGAAGCTGGACGATAGGTTTAAAAAGCCCAAGGGTGCACTGGAAAGCTTTAATGACTTGGCCTTCGATTATTGCGGACAATGTCACGGTACCATTTACAGGGACTGGAAAACCGGTATCCATGGGAAAATGACTGGCGGCTGGAACACTGAAAAGGAATATAGGCTTTGTACCTACTGTCATAATCCCCACAACCCCAAGTTTCCCCAGTTAAAGCCCATGCCTCCACCCTGGAAGCCCACTGCTATTTCCACAAAACTTAAACAAACGACAAAGACCCATCATTGAGGGAGTATTAGATGGAAAAGGATAATAAAGACGAGAAAAAGATATCCTCAAAGAGGGTGGACAGAAGAAGTTTCCTCAAGGTAACTGCGGGATGTGGCGCAGCCGCCATGGCTTCTCCCAAAGCGGCCGAGGCATTTAGCTTCAAAGAACTCATGCAAAGCCATTTCAAGGAAATGGATAAGGATGAATTGAAGGATACCCTGAAATATTACGAGGACAAGTACTCCAAAAAATACGGAAAGCAATTTACGGTAAAGGCCACCGAGCCCATGGAAGGGACCCTCTTTGGTTATGGGCTGGACCTTTCACGGTGTATTGGATGCAGAAGATGTGTTTACGCCTGTGTTCGGGAAAACAACCAATCCAGGGACCCACAGATTCATTTCATTACGGTAATGCAGTTTGAAAAAGGGGCTGCCACCGGAATGAACCTGGAACATGCAACCAAATACTACGATCCTGAAAAGGTGCCGGAAAAAGGGCACTTTACCATGCCCATCCAATGCCAGCAGTGTAAGCATCCGCCTTGTTGCAAGGTCTGCCCGGTTCAAGCCACCTGGAAGGAGCCGGATAATATCGTGGTGATTGATTACAATTGGTGTATCGGTTGCCGGTATTGCATGGCGGCCTGCCCTTACGGCGCCAGAAAATTCAATCTGGCTGACCCGGAAATACCCAAGGAGGAAGTTAATCCCGAAACCCATTATCTTGGCAACAGGCCTAGATATCGCGGTGTCGTGGAGAAGTGCACGTTCTGTATCCAAAGAACTAGGGAAGGCAAGTATCCGGCCTGTTTGGAAATTTGCCCGGTTGGTTCGCGAAAATTCGGAAATCTTCTGGACCCCGAGAGTGAGATCAGAAAGTGTATCGATCAAAAGAGGGTTTTCCGTTTGAAGGAAGATATGAATACGGTTCCGCAATTTTTCTATTTCTTTGCCACCCATTTCCCTGAATATGACGAGTAAAAGTATTTAGGGTAGAATTTTAATCGCTTCAATTAAAAAGGAAAGAAATATGGATGACAATGTAAAACCCATTTCCGGGGGTTCTACGGGAGTCGGAGACAAGGTAAAACATTTTTTCATCGCCTTAAAAGAGGTGACCAAGGGAGGCCCGCTCTACTATTTGTGGATATTTTTCCTTTTAGGTCTCATATCTGTTGGAATCTATTCTTATTCCCAGCAGGCGTTGAACGGTTTTATTGAGACCAATATCCGGGACCAGGTTTCCTGGGGATTTTATATTGCCAACTTTACCTTTCTGGTTGGTGTGGCCGCCGCCGCAGTTCTCTTGGTCATCCCGGCCTATCTTTATAATTTCAAACCCATCAAAGAGATCGCGTTCCTTGGCGAAATGCTGGCCATCAGCGCCATCATCATGTGTATGCTCTTTGTTACGTCGGACCTGGGCCATCCGGAACGGGTATGGCATCTTTTACCGCCACCCATAGGCAAGATGAACTGGCCAAGCTCTCTTTTGACCTGGGATATCATTGTCCTGAACGGTTATCTCTTCATCAACGTTACAGTCTTCTTTTATGTTTTGTATAAAATTTATATGGGCAAGAGCTATAACTTCATCATGCCCCTCATCCTTCTGTCCATACCATGGGCCGTAAGCATTCATACGGTCACTGCATTTCTTTATAATGGTCTTGTATCCAGGCCTTACTGGAACGCCGGTATCTTGGCCCCAAGGTTTTTGGCTTCGGCCTTTTGTTCCGGGCCATCCATAATGATCTTGATGTTCCAGATCATCAGAAAACAAACAAAAATAGACATAGAAGACCGGGCAATCTTCAGAATAGCCGAGTTAGTGGCTTACGCCATGGCCATCAATCTCTTCTTGTTCGGGTGTGAAGTCTTTAAAGAATTTTATTCTAATAGCGTCCATCTGGCGCCTATGGAATATATGTTTTTCGGTTTGCATGGGCACACTAACTTGGTTCCTTGGATGTGGCTTGCTCTTTCAGCAAATGTCATGGCTTTAATCCTGTTTGTTAATCGCAAGACCAGGGAAAACTTTATGTTTCTGAACGTGGCGTGTGTTTGCGCCATTACCGGAGTCTATATCGACAAAGGGATGGGAGTGGTTTATCCGGGCTTTATCCCTGGCACCTTGGGAGAGATTTACGAATATGGACCCAGCAGTGTTGAAATGGGTGTGGCTGCCGGTATTTTTGCCATCGGAGCCCTGGTCTACACTGTACTTCTGAAATTCACCGTCCCTATTTACACGAAGCAGATACAACATCCGTAGCAAGAAAATTTCATTTTTTTGTTCTTATCTAAAAACTCGCTTATTTTGAATAAGCGGGTTTTTTTTATTCCTTTTCCTATTCTTCCAAATGAAGATTCATCCTTCCCTGGATTCCATCCGCAGCAAAGTTGAAAACGCTGAAAGACTTTCATTTGAAGATGGCGTAGCTTTGTTTAGTTCCCCTGAGCTTTTGAGCATAGGCGCTCTCGCCAATATCGTTCGTGAGAGAAAAAACGGGAACAGGGCCTACTTCATCACCAACCGTCACATCAACCCCACCAATATCTGCGCTAACCGGTGTAAATTCTGCGCTTTCAGCAAAAGTTCGGGAGAAGAAGGCGCGTACACCATGGAACTGGATGCCATCCTGAAGGCTGCTTCTGATTTTCAACAAGGAAACGTAAGCGAATTTCACATCGTGGGTGGACTACACCCCGATTTGCCCTTGGATTATTATGAAAAGATGCTGTCAGCGTTGAAAGAACATTTTCCCGAGGTTCATATCCAGGCATTCACCGCCGTGGAAATTGCCTATCTCGCGAAGATCTCCAATCTCAGTGTTGAAAATACGTTGGTTCGACTTCAAAAAGCTGGGCTTGACTCCATACCGGGTGGTGGAGCGGAAATATTTAACCCGTCCACAAGGAACAAGATCTGCCCGGAAAAGATATCGGGCGATGAGTGGTTGAAAGTGATGCAAACCGCCCATCAACTGGGAATCAGAAGCAACGCCACCATGTTGTATGGACATGTGGAGTCGGTAGAGGATAGGGTGGACCATTTGGTGAGGCTAAGGGAATTACAGGATAAAACCAATGGTTTCCTCACCTTTATCCCCCTGGCGTTCCATCCTAAAAATACCGATCTTGATACCATGGAGTCCACAACGGGCCAGATGGATTTGCGGGTTTTGGCCATTTCCAGATTGATGCTGGACAATTTTGACCATATCAAAGCTTTCTGGATCATGGTTGGACCCAAGATTGCCCAGCTTTCTCTGTTATTTGGCGCGGATGATATTGATGGGACGGTGGTGGAAGAAAAAATCACCCATTCAGCAGGAGCCACAACGGCTGAATCCATGGCACGGCAAACCTTCATCGAACTCATTAAAGAGACGGGCAGGGAACCTTACGAACGCGATACTCTTTACGAAAAACTGGTGAAGGTGTGAAGCGCTTGAGGTGAATGATACGAGGACTTTAAATAAAGCTGATATTTTTGACTTTCATGTGCCACTTTGCTAATCTTTAAGCAAATTCGCAGGTGCAAATGAAACCTCTTAAGTCTTCCGACGTCACAGCCATGAATTTAAAAAAACTAGCCCTCATCTTTCTTTTAATCCTAATTCCCGCCCCTTCTATAGCGGGACCAGGCATGATGTACGGTTGGGAAAAAGAAGGGGTTCGGTACAACTGGGCCGAAATGGATGAAAAGAAAATAATGGCCCTTGAGAAAGATTTGAAAAAACAGTACAAGCAGGCGCGTTTAATCTCCCGTAAACCCATGGAGAAAGGTGAGGAGAGGAAGAGGATCAATAAGGGATGGCGGCTCTTCGGTCATTTTTGCCGACATTGCCATGGGTTCAGCGAAAAAGCCGGGCAAAGGGCAGAGATGGCCTTGAGCCCCGATCTAAGTGATGACGGCCGGCTCTCCAAAACCCTTACTGATTTTTTAAGGCTCATTTACTTCGGCATCAGAAAAATGCCAGCTTATGGTATGGGTGCCTATGACAACAAAATCGAGGCTTCGGAATTCTCCTTTATGCCCGCCTTCGGCACAAGACAGCTAACAGCCGATGAAATCTTAAATGTCTCCCTTTACCTTCGTTTTTGCTACCGTATATGGGGAGCCGAAGTCTGGATACCGGGTAAAGACGGCATGGAACTAAACTTCGACGCCGTGGAGCAGAGGTCACCAACGAAGAAGAAATAGCCTTAACCCTCAGCCAAGAAGCAAGGATCAGGTAATTTAGAAAGTTTTCGGAGTGCCCTTAAGCTAAATTCATCCTTGAGAAGAAAGCATTTGCGAAACTTTTGACTCCAATTCGGAAATGTTCCAGCCGGACTCCTCCCCAGATTCCATATTCTTGATTTTCACCTTTTCGTCCCGAAATTCCTGGTCTCCCGCGATGAGAACATACCGAAAACCCTTTCGGGAGGCGTACTGCATCTGTTTCTTGAACGCCTTGGATTCGCTGTATAGCTCCACGTTGAGACCCAATTCCCGCAGGCGGGTAGCCAGTTTCAGGTATTCCTGAAGATAAGACCTGTCCATAGTAGTGATTAGGATGTGCGACCTGGTGGCTTTCCCTGGCTGTACAATGCCCGCCGCCAGAAGCCGCGAGAATAGCCTGGTCCACCCGATGGAGATACCCACGCCAGGGAGTTTCTTTTTGGTGAAATTGCCTGCCAGATTGTCGAATCGGCCGCCGGAACAAATGCTGCCGATGCCCCGATGGTCTTTCAGGATGGTTTCGTAAACGGTGCCGGTGTAATAATCCAGGCCGCGGGCCACGCTCATATCGATGCGGTAGTAGTCAGAAGGAACCCCCAGGTTTTCCAGGTTGCCCACTACTTCTTTTAATTCGGAGACGCCCAACGCAAAGCCTTCCCCATAATCTTTTGACTCCAAAGTTTGAAGAATCTCCTCCTTGCTTCCAGTTAGAGAAATGAGGTCAAGGAGGTCCGCGATCAATTCGGAAGAAAGCTTCAGTTCGTCCCACAACTCCTTTTCCACTTTTTCGCGGCCGATCTTTTCTATTTTGTCGATGGCCCGTAGCACGTCGTTGTGGACCTCCACTGGAACTTGGTAAAAAAGGAGGAAGCCGGACAACAACTTTCGGTTGTTGATTCGGATCAGAAAATCGCCTATCTCCAACTTGCGGAAGACTTGATAGATAATGGACGGTACCTCGGCGTCGGCCAGGAGACTCAACTTCTCTTCTCCGATGATGTCGATATCGCACTGGTAGAACTCGCGGAATCTTCCGTCCTGGGGGCGTTCCCCTCTCCACACCTTTTGGATCTGATACCGGCGGAAGGGAAAGATCAAGTGACCATAGTGCTGGGCCACATATCTGGCCAGGGGAACTGTGAGATCAAAATGGAGAGAGTAATCCTTGGCGTCGTCTTCCGGTGTTCCGGCCAAGCGCGCCAGGGTGTAGATTTCCTTTTCGTTACCGCCCTTGGAGGTGAGAACTTCGTTTCTCTCCACAGCGGAGGTTTCCAGTGGGACAAACCCGAACTGCTCGAAGGTTTCCCGGATGATCCCGAGCATTCCTTCTTCCAGGATCTTTTCGCTGGGGAGCCATTCGGGAAAGCCGCTGATTGACTTTGGTTTGATGATTTCGGCCATTTTTTTGTTTTTTGGTTTAAAGGGTTTTCGGTAGGGTTGCCGGATTAGTTAGCCTCTAACACCGCGCGTTTCATCTCTTCTCTGTAATCCTTAAGCTTTTTAGCAGTCTCTCCGTCGGAAAGGGCAAGGATTTCGACGGCAAAGATGGCCGCGTTTTTTGCTCCCGCTTTCCCGATAGCCATGCTTGCCACCGGAATGCCACCCGGCATCTGGACGGTGGAAAGGAGTGCGTCTATTCCTTTCAAGGGACTGGAATCGATGGGTACTCCGATGATGGGCAGAGTAGTCCATGCAGCCATGGCTCCAGCCAGATGAGCGGCGGCCCCGGCCCCGGCGATCACCACCTTGATCCCTCGCTCCTCCAGGGCCTTTGCGTATTCTGCGGTGTTTTCCGGGGTCCTGTGCGCAGAGGTGATTTTCACTTCGTAGGAAATTTCAAATTTTTTGAGAATCTTTCCCGCCTCTTCCATAACAGGTAGGTCCGACTTGCTTCCCATGACAATGGATACCAGTTGGCTGTTCATACTTACGCTCCAAAAAAGTAGTGAGGATTGGTGAATTAAAGAAGGACTTTTCATTCGCTACTAAATAGAATATGCCAACAACTAATCGAAGGCAAGAGGGGGGCGGCTCAAGGTTTTTTGAGAATGATCTCCGTTAGCTGGCGTCAATATGGGTAAAATCAATTATCTTGTGAAACCTAAAGCAAATCTGATAATTTGTTAAGCAACTCCATAGTGGAAGTTTTTAAATTAATGAATTTTGGGAAGTGCCCAAAAGGTAAAAGGATGCAAAAAACCATGGATCTGGGTTTTCGTATTTCGGACAACTCGTATTTTCAACAATTTGACCTGGGAATGGTACAGATCTCCGTCTGGCACCAGAGAGATGAAGATGTAGACCGCATAAAAAAGTTAGCAAAGGAGGTAAAAGCAACGGGAAAGAGGTTTGTAATTCACCCTTTTGGCCTTTACCTTTCCGAAACCAGAGTGGAGTTCAGGAAACATTACCTGGAAATGTTGAAAAGGTATGCCCGGATCACAGACTTAGGGATGATCGTTCATGACGAAACAGTGCCCGGCCTGGGTCCACTGCAAGGGAAATGGTCCCATGCCTATAGTGAAGCTGTTGCGGAGATTGAAAAGATTTGTCCGGTATCCATAGAGAACGGCACTGATTGTCCGGGTATTGTTTCATTTTGGAAGACTCATGCCCGGTCCCTGGTATTCGATATCGGGCATTTCGAGGTTGCCGGAATGGATTGCCATGCCGTTATGGACAACATGGTGGCGGAGGATCTCATCGCCAAGCTGGACTATATTCATTTGCATCGGATGGGAGAGATGAGGCCGAGAATCCTGGTTTGCGACCATTGGCCGTTGGTGGAAGGGTGTCCTGAGTTGGAGATTTTGAAACGACTTTTAGAACTAAAACCGGATGCACAGGTCATTTTGGAAGTGGATGGAGAAGAAAATCTGCGAAGTAGTTTGGAGGTGCTGTAACCGACAATATTTCGTTACGTTTATTAATCATTGAAAATTGGAAATTAACTTAGCGCTTAGGCAGTACTCTCTGCGCTATGCAACTCCGCCGTGCTGTGTCCATCAATGGTAATCCAAAGTCCCATTAGCGGTTACGATGGGGATGGTTTTCATCCAAAGGAGTTTTTCCCACCACGGTTTGTTGTTCCGATACCACTCAATGGTGCGGCGCAGGCCTTCCTCAAATTCGGTTTTGGCTTCCCAACCCAGGAGTTCCCTGGCTTTTTGGGTAGACGCAATATGTTTTTCCACCTGCCCCGGCCTGTCACCCACATGACGAATGAGGCTGTCCGGTTTTTCTAAAACATTGAGGACCATCCTGGCTATGTCCAGAACCCCCGAACTCCTTCCCGTGCCGAGATTGATCACCTCTCCTTCCACTTTTTTGAAATCACAGTGGATGAGAATATCCATGGCCTCGCAAATATCCTCCACGAATACCCAATCTCTTTCGCTTTCACCATTTCCATGGATGGTGAGCGGTTCTTCCAGGATTGCGCTGGTGATAAACCGGGGAACGGCTTTCTCCAGGTGCTGGTTCGGACCATAGTTATTGAAGGGGCGGACGATGGCCATGGGGATTTTGTACGTCTGATGGTAGGAATAGACAAGCCTATCCGCTCCGGCTTTGGCTCCCGCATAGGGGCTCATGGGATTTAGCGGATGTTCCTCATCCATGGGCTCCGTTTGCGCAGTGCCGTATACCTCGGAGCTGGAAAAATGGATGAACCGCTCGATATTTTTTTTGTTCTTCAGAACAGCATTGGCAACCACCTGGGTGCCGAGGACGTCCGTTTCAAAGAAAATCCTGTTATCGAAGATGGATCGGGCCACATGGGATTCCGCTGCCATATGGACCACCACATGGGCCTTGGAAACCAGATCCTGAACCAAATCCCCATTGCGGATATCTCCATACCAAAAGGAAAAACGGTCACTCTCTTTCATCTCCTCCGAAAAATTTTCCGCGTTGCCCGCATATGTGAGGGAATCTAGGACCACCAGCTTGGTCTCGGGGTACTTATTGTAAAGTCGCCGAACCAGATTACTGCCGATAAAACCCGCACCGCCTGTGATCAAAATAGTTCTCATGATAGAAATAGCTCTATGTGGATGAAAGAACCGTAACCGTTCTGGCGGTTTACAATTAAAAACATGCCAAAATTAAATGCGTGAGTCTGCTACACCCCCCTTTATCCCCCCTTAATAGGGGGGAATTAGCTTTGCTCCCCACAGCGTGGGGGGCGGTTTTAATTCTCCCTTTGCAAAGGGGGCTAGGGGGTTGTAACAACGCTACAAACGGGGATTTGGCATTTTTTCAATCATTAAACCGTAAACGCTTACAAAGAACCCAGGTTTTGTCCAAGGTTAAGAAATGCCATACTAATTTGATTGCCGACACAAAGTCAAGGAAGGCCTGAAAGCTCTAACTCCTTGAAAATCTGAACAATTTCCTTTAAGATCAATAACTTAACTACCCATAGCAAAGAGGAACCAATGGAAACCATTGACAAGGTCAAATCCCATTATAACTTCACATCGGAAGACATAAAAAATCTGGATAAACTGCGCCCTTTGTTTGAAAAACACAAAGAGAGGTTCGCTGGAGAATTTTTAAACCATGTGAAAAGTTTTGAAAATACCGCTAAATTTCTAAAAAATGAAGAACTTGCGATTCGACATCAAAAGAGCATGGTGGCCTGGTACCTGGATCTTTTCGGTGGAGACTATGGGAAAGAGTACTCCAGGAAGCTGCAAAAGATCGGCGCCGTCCATGTGAAGATCGGCCTCCCCTCCCATTACGTCAATGCCGCCATGTACTTCGTAAGGCAGTTTTGCTTAAAGATTTTGACGGATGAATTGGAAGATGCCCGGGAGTTCCAGTATTTCTCACGCTCCTTTTTCAAGATTCTAGATATCAATCTGGACGTTATGACCGATTCCTATGTGGAAGAAGAGGTGAGCCGTTTTTTTCTTTTTCAGAAGCTCGAATCTGCTCTCATCAAGTTTTCCCACAGGTTCGTCTACGGATTGAACCTGATGTTGGTCCTGGGCTTGGTGCTTATGGGGTTCATCGTCATCATTCTTTTTGGTTACGATATTTCCCATATCTGGAGCGGTGATATCGAAAAGGGGTTGCTGAGCACTTTGGGAGCGCTGTTGATGCTGTGGGTGGTCATTGAACTGATCGAAACGGAGATCAAGCACCTCAAAGGAGGGAAGTTTGCCATCAACGTTTTTGTGGGTGTGGCCCTGGTATCGGTAATACGGAAGATATTAATTACCACTCTGTCCAAAGATGGGGATGTCGAAAAGAGTTTTTTCCTCGTGGTAACCCTTGCCGTTTTAGGCGTGTTGTATTGGCTCATTGCGAAAGTGGAGAAAGAGTAAATGCCTTCGGAAATCATTATAAATGCGAATCCCTGGGAAACCCGAGTAGCCTTGGTGGAAAACAATGTCTTGGTGGAGCCTTTCATCGAGCACAAAAAGGACAAGGGAATCCTGGGCAACGTTTATAAAGGGGTGGTCATTCGCGTATTGCCGGGGATGCAGGCCGCCTTTGTGGATATTGGGCTGGAAAAGGCGGGTTTTTTGTACGTTGCGGATGTCGATTCCAAGGAAGCTTTGGGAGAACACGACAACCTGATGGAGGAGGTGGACATCAATTCCAGTTTGGTAAATGGAACACAGCCGGACACCATGAAGGAAATAGAACACCCGGAAGCCACCAATATCCCCATCGAAGAACTGCTTCAGGAAGGACAGGAAATCCTTGTCCAGATCTCCAAAAACCCCATAGGCTCCAAGGGCGTCAGATTAACCACTTACATCACCATTCCCGGACGCTATCTCGTCGCCATGCCCACCATCAACCAGATCGGAATCTCCAGGAGAATCGAATCGGAAGAGGAGCGCGAACGACTTCGAAATATTGTCATGGAACTCAAACCTGCCAATAGCGGGTACATCATTCGTACAGCCAGCGAAGGGCGGCAAAGAGAAGAGTTGCAAAACGACACCCTCTATCTAGAAAAACTTTGGCGAAATCTCAAGGAAAAAGCAAAAAACACAGGAGGTCCAAGTCTTATCTATCGGGACCTGGATTTGATCCTGCGCACCGTTCGAGATTTGGTGAGCAAGGATGTGGAGCATGTCATTATCGACAATGAAGAGGCTTTTAACCATTGTCTCGAGTTTACCCAATCTTATTTGCCACACCTGCAAAAAAACATCAAGCTCTACGAAGGACAGGGGAATATCTTTCAAGCATACGGTTTCGAGCTGGAGCTGGGCCGTGCCATGGGACGGGAAATCTGGTTGAAGTCGGGTGGAAACATCACCATCGACCAAACCGAGGCCCTCACTACCATCGACGTCAATACCGGAAAATTCGTGGGCAAGAGAAACCTGGAGGACACCATCCTCAAAACCAACATGGAGGCGGTAAAAGAGATCGTCTGCCAGATCAGACTCAGAAATATCGGGGGGTTGATCATCATCGACTTCATCGATATGGAAAAGGAAAGCCACAAGGAGATGGTTTACAACGCCTTGGAGCAGGCATTGAAAAGCGACAGGACCCAAACCACCATACTCAAAATATCGGAACTGGGATTGGTGGAAATGACACGGAAAAGGGTAAGGGACAGTCTGTCACGAATCTTATGCGAACCCTGCCCCTATTGCGAAGAGAGAGGCCATATCAAGTCCGCCAGGACGGTATGCTACGAGATCTTCCGGGAAATCAAACGAATATCCTTGGGGGGGCTAAAACAGAAAATCCTGCTCAATGCCAACCCCTCCGTAGCCGACCAGCTTTTAGACGAAGAAAGCGAATATCTGGAAGGTTTGGAAAAATCCCTGAGTACTCAGATCATTATCAAAGCCGACCCCAATATCCACCAGGAGCATTTTGAAGTCTTGACCGTTTGATTGCTTTGTTTTAGCCAGAGTTTTCATTAATATCTTTTCCTTTTCTCCACCACCACACTGGATAAAAACACCTTGGCTTTTGGAACCGAAGAATCCACGCCCCTCCGTCTCTTCCCAATATCCACCCGCTAGCGGTTGCGGATGCCATTCCTGATATAGACAATTCGGCAGGACAGCCGAATTGGACGGCGCTTGATAGGAACCGCCCGCAGGGTTGAGGCCAGCACGGTTAAGATCACTTTCAGGACTTCATTCTCTCTGATGACCAGTACTTTGTGGATTAGCCTCTTTTCTCCTGATTTTTTTACAAATCTTCGAAAGAGCAATGGGAAAAATGTGTCTTGAAGAAGGAAGGTTTTTGACTTTCATGCGCTATTTTTGCTAATCTTTGAGTAAATTGGGGGTCCATTAATGAATACACTCAATTTTCTTTTACCTTCCAGCCTATTTATTTGTCTTTTTGCTGTTTGTGGAACCTTCGAAGGCTCCACAACACCAAAAACTTCCCCTCATTTATAAACCCCAAAAAAGCAAATTCCTATCAAGCTATCAAACTCAAGCATCACCCGGAACCTCCCCGCCTGAGTACCCCTCTTCATAGAGCATTATTTGCTTATTCTTTTCTTCAATATTTGCGGTCAAGACGAATTGAGATTACAATTAAAAAAACTGCGCACTTTCATCGATAAAGGAGTTGACCGATGCAAGCATTATCTTATTCAGAAGCAGAAAAGAGATTGAAAACGGTTTTGGATGAGGTTACCAATAACCACGACTGAAATTATTAGTGCTTTTTCGCTCTCCTTGATTTCGCTTTCGCCATTTAAATCATCTAGCTTGCCAAATACGTCTCCTATATTTTTTTCACCCGAAATCACATTCTCGTTGTCATCACAAGCAAACCATCCTCTAACTAAGTCGCTTTTGCTCCCTCCACCGGGGGAGGCAATGGCATTCGTTTAAGCTCTAAAAGCCGTTTTTATTAATAATTGACAATTGGGCATTGATAGTTGGGCAGAGGTTTAATCCGCCGCAATGCAATAAGTGTTTTTGTCTTTCCGGCTTTTGCTTTATGGCCTGTAAGGCCAACACAAGATAGCCCAGGGTAAGGCGTGCGCTTTTTGCACACCGCAGCTCTGGGTAATGAGAACCACATAATTCAGCCCTGAAAGGGCGACACACAATTTGACCAGGACGGTCAAATTGGACGGCTGC
>JAJDAS010000166.1 GCA_029261755.1 Nitrospinia bacterium | reverse complement strand
CATTTCTAGTATGAGATGGTTGGGCCAAATCCTGAATAAGGTGCATTACCTGACCGATAGATTGGAACATAAGGTTAAAATTATTATCCCTATCCGTTTGCGTGGAACCTGTTAGACCGAGATACATGTAATCTCGTGCTCTTGTCCAAGAAAAAACATTTTCTTTAACCACTGATGACGTTGTTCCGGTTCCACCATTAAATGCCCATTTTTTCGATACCCTTCCTTTAAATATGGGAATATTAAGGCCAATTTTATTAACAGGATCAAAAAAATGATTAAAAAAACGTTTAGTTTCAAAATCATCCTCAAATTCACTTCCATATGTTATTGCTTTTTCAGCCAATGATTTATTCAAATTCAGTGAGTTTAAAAAATTACTATATTTTGTGGCTTTAGATATACTGTTTTGAGTGACCAGCTTGTGTGTTGAAATTTTATACGCGATACTTTTGTTAGCGAAGATGCTAAATAAGAATATCAATGTCAAAGTAATCATTGCTTTAAGTTTTCTAAACATATCCCCTCCTTTTTAATGATTATTTAAAAAATTTTATAAATTTATCGACCAACAAGCCTAATGCCCCCCCTATGGCCATATAAGAGACAGTTCCTACTAAAAAAAGAGAATTTTCATGGAAAACACCACCCCAAAAAACACTTAATACATCAATTTTTAATAAATCATAAGTAACTTGACTTAGTAAAGATAAAGGTGTTTCAACGATTATGACTGCATAAGCTCTGCCTTGCCCCACCCCTTCAAAAGCTAAATTTAGGAAAACAATATGAACAATTCCAAAAAGAATTCCACATTTTTGCCAATATCTTAGTTTTTTCCATCCTTCTTTAATTCGTTGCATTTTCCACTCTTTTTTTTACAGAATTCGTTTGCAAATATTATTTTCTTTGTAAGAAAACGGCTTATTTAAACTTAGCGAATTTAAAAAATTAATATAATTCTGTGCTTTAGAAATACTTACACCTGTAACAATTTTATGAGTTATTATTTTGTAAGCGAAACTTTTGTTAATAGAAATAAGCAGCGATAAAAATATAAAAAGAAGAGTCACCTTTATAATTTTCCTAAACATATTATTCCTCCTTCTGCGAAATAGTTAATATTAAAACATCGATTATAAGGCCAAGTATTGCTCCAACCAACATGTATGATAATGTTCCAACAATATAGAATATATATTTATTTAAAAACCACATTTTTTTTTAAAAATCTATTCCAAAAACTACATATGACATTTGTGATAAAAAATTTAAAGGAAGCTCAATGGTTCGAACCACCAAATATTCAAATTTTGGGCTGTTTTCAATAAATATAATGCTAAGCAATATAATATGCACAATCCCAAAAACTATTCCCCACTTTTGCCAGTATTTTAATCTTTTCCATATTTTCATGGCTTTTTTGCTCCGCTCAACTCAACAATAAAGAAGGTCTGAGCCATAAATGATTCCCATAGGAGCCATTTCCCATCCTTTGAAAAGTCAATATATGAACCGCTTACACTGGATACCCGCCTTTTCACCTCACCCGTTTCTGAATCCATTAAAAAAATCCCAGATGTGAACATAGACTTGCCTTTTTTTCTATCCCGGAAAGCTATCAATTTGCCGTCAGGGTACCAGTTATATTCGTTGCCATAGATGCTATCGAAAGACTCTATGGTGGACTCATCGATATTGTGTATAAAGAATTTTTTTGGAAAAGATGAAGTCACAAAAGCAATTCTTTTGCCGTCCGGCGACCATTTAGCTTCTTGAACTCCTTCATAAATCAGCCTCCTCTCGTTTGACAATAAGTTCCATACCCATAAATTTATTTTGTCAAAATAGAGAAATCGATTGCCGGTTGATGTCCATTGTATCCTGTTAAAGTCCTTACCGGTTATCGAGTCTATTGCTAAAGCTATATGGTTTGAATTACCCGTATCCAATTCAAAAATCCCCATACCTTTTTTCCTGGAACTAAAGGCCAATAAACCACCATTTGGAGATAAGGATAAATCATTCAAATAATCGCTAAACCTAATAACTTCTTTGATGTTTGAACCATCGAAGCGGGAAATGACTACACGATTATTTTTTTTCTCCTTTGTTATGTAGATTAACCTTTCACTTTCAGGAAACCAACTGGGAGACTCTCCAGGTATTTGATAGATTTCTCCGGGCATCAATGAATTAAGTTGAACTACGAAAATATAGGGGTTGAAGTCAATCTCAGCTTCAACAGCCAATTTTTGACCATCCCGAGACCAGGCCATTTTGTGAGGACCCCTTTGAGCAGGCACTTTCAGTTTTTGATTTTCAGTTCCGTCGATATGGGCAAGCCAAACCTCAAACTCTGGGCCTTTTTCTTTAATATATGCCACCAATTGATTGTTAGGGGACAAGGCAGGTCTAAAAATTCCCTTCTCAGGATATCTGAAAGCTGATTCTAAGCCTCTTACTGCTATTGAAGGTGTTTTTTTCTTAACAGGAATCGCTGATTTTTGAAATTCCAAAAGGCCTATTCTTCCGATTAATCTTCCTTCCTCGCCTATTTTTGTTATATCAAAGGTTTCACTAAAAGCAGGTCCTACATTTCCTTTTCTACTTACCTGATAGCTTTCCGTAAGAATGCGGCCTACATTAGGGGCTATATAAGTGATACTCTCTATTGCAAAATATTTTCTTTTTCCCTCTTTCAAAACTGATTCTACTTTTCCTGTGGAATATCTTATAGCTATACAATCGTGGTAAACCTTACCTCCGGCTTCAACACTCTCCTCTATTTTCTCAATCCTAAAAAATATATTATCTCTACGCGAACCTGATAAGAACCATGTGTTTCCAACTTGAATAGGGTATTTGAGAAAATAACGACCTTCGTTGCCGAGTATGCCCTCTTTGGTCTTGATAAAGAGGACTTCGCCTTTTTTGTCATAGTATCGGGTCGTCTTTGTTACCTCATCATAATGTTGAGAAGATATCTCAATGGGAAATGTTTTATCGACTTTCTCCCCTTCTATCCATGATTCCACACGATATACCCATTTATAACCGGACTGGAGAGGAAAGTAATCCTTTTCCTTTGCCGATAATAATTCAATGGGCAGAATTAAGAGAGTGTTGATAAGAATGACAACTATTTTCTTCATAATTACGACTTACCTCATTTTTTAATAACAAACGAATAGGGTTCGTAGTAACTTATGAGAATGGTTTTTTTTATACATTTCAATCTTTAGAAAGTCCATTCGCATGGGCTACCATAGGTTTCCAGATTATTAAAAACTTTTGATTTTCCAGAATCCGTCTTTGTCTTTTATAAAATAAATGTAATAAGTAATTGCCTCCATTACGCCATTGACATCCTGCTGCCTGTATATCCTATATTTGGCTATATCTCCTTTCAGATATATTAATTCTATATTTTGCATATTGGCCGTCAAGGTGGGCATTTGGGCGCTAAGCCCGCCAAATATTTCGCTGTATTTCCCCTGTGATCCTTCACTGAAATAAGAAAGCGCAGTAGCAAAATCCCCGTTAACAAGAGATGCTTTCATACTATTCCATTTTGCTTGCAGTTTTGCGTCCATAGCTGCTTTGGAAATTACATTAATTGCGATGGTATCCGTATAAGAGTTGTTCTGGTTGTCAATCACAGTTACTTTGACGTAGTAAATACCTTCGGTTGCGTATGTGAAAGAGATATTGTCCGCGTTGGCTTGCGAATAGTCGTCTGTCCCGTCGCCGTCAAAATCCACGCTATAGGAGACAACAGGTAGTGATATATTTACGTCAAGCAAAAAAGAAACAGATAGCGGAGGCACTCCACCGGTTATGTTTGATGATATTTTTATCGGCTGGGATTGAGTGTCTGTCTGGACCGTGATGGCATTCTGAGCAGTATTCCCGGATGAGTCGATCAGAATGGCTGTAATATTATTTTGCCCAATTGTTAATGGAATATTGTTGGCAAAGAAAATGCTCCCTGTTACCTCGGCTAATTTCCCGTTTACCTTAACTGAAATTTCATTGGAAGGGGAATTAAGTGTTCCTGTCACCATTACGGTTTCCCTGTTTATTAGCTCTCCATTTATAGGAGATGAAATAGCTATGGATAATGGAGCTGATGATGAAACGATAAGATCAATGGGAGTTCCTTCGGCTACGGAGGCTCCGGCCGACGGGTTCTGGCTAATAACGGAACCTTGAGGTACATTAGGGTCATTGGCTGTTGTTACAGTTCCTACGGTAAGCTTGGCTGTGGTGATTGTGGATTCAGCGGTTGCTTGTACTATGCCTACCACATTAGGTACACTCACCATTACAGGACCTAAAGAAACAACAAAACTTACCTGAGATCCTTGGGCGATGGAAGCTCCCGCTTGGGGGTTTTGACTGATCACGGAACCTTGAAGAACATTAGGATCATTGGCTGTTGTTACTATTCCCACGGTAAGTTTGGCTGTGGTGATGGTGGATTCGGCAGTGGCCTGAACCTTACCTACCACATTAGGCACATTCACCATTACGGGACCTAAGGAGACAACAAGATTTACTATTGACCCTTCAGCTACGGAAGTTCCACTGGCCGGACTTTGGCTAATAACAGAACCTTGGGCCACATTGGCATCGTTGGCTGTGGTTACTGCGCCCACGGTAAGACCAACCGTGGTGATACTGGATTCGGCATTGGCCTGTACCAGGCCTACCACATTAGGCACGTTCACCATTACGGGTCCTAAGGAAATTACTAAATTTACTTGCGAACCTTCCGGTACGAAAGCTCCTCCTTGGGGGGTTTGGTTAATAACAGAGCCTATGGCGATACTCGGATCATTGGCTGTGGTTATATTGCCTACGGTAAGGCCTGCCGAGCTAATAGCACTCTCGGCTGCGGCCTGGACGCTTCCCACCACATTGGGTACACCCACCATTACAGGGCCAAGTGATATCACCAAATTCACTGGTGATCCTTCAGGAACGAAGTCTCCACCAGCAGGATTCTGACTCAACACACTACCTATGGGGGTATTACGATCATAGGTTGTTGTGACATTGCCCACCGTAAGATTAGCCGAGGTAATGGCAATTTCCGCTTCCGCCTGGGCGCTTCCAACCACATTGGGCACGCTCACCATCACAGGGCCTAAGGATATGACCATGTCCACTTGCGTTCCTTCTGGGGCCAAGGTTCCACCGACAGGGTTTTGGCTGATGACGGAGCCTATCAAGGCATTAGGATCATTAGCTTCCGTTAAGTTGCCCACCACAAGGTTGGCTGTGGCAATGGCGGATTCGGCATCTGCCTGGAGCATGCCCACCACAACAGGTATCGTAGTGGTGGGAACAGGAGCCGTGATGCTGGAAAAAAGGGCCATGGCGTCGATCTCTTCTTCCTCGAAGGAAATGGAAGGAAGAGCATGGCCTTCCAAACTGATATGCACAATGGATTTTTTTCCGGCTACCCAAATGGAAAGATC
>JAJDAS010000165.1 GCA_029261755.1 Nitrospinia bacterium | reverse complement strand
AAGTTCCACTTGAGCGCCTCCCGAGTAGAGGTGAGCTTATCCGCCGTTCCCGCTAAAACAATGTCTATGTCTGCGGGAATCATTTTTTTGTCCCTGGCAGGTTTGATAATCTCTTCCTTCAATTTTTTCATGGTGGTTTCCAGTTCCATTCCTGCCGGAGGGGTCACCGTCAGCTTCACGGCCCTTCTTTCCTCTATATGATTGATCTGCGTGGGTGATTCGATGAGATCCTTCCTGGTGAAAGAAGAGAGGGGGACCAGTTTTGCGGAAGGGGTGGAGACCGGGATGGCGTCCAGATCCTCCACATACTTCACCGCCCCTTGGGAGGAAAGAAGTTTTAGATCGATCTTGTCCCCCTTGTCCCAGAAGTCGCCGATGATGACCCCATCCACCATGGTTCGCAAAATAAAACCGGCGTCTGTCACGTTGAGTCCGAACTCCGCCGCCTTGTCTTCTTTTAGCGTGAACTGAACTTCGGTCCCCCCGAGATTGAAGTTGGGAGGATCCGGTCTGGGAAAGCCCATCACCTTAGTAATATCCATCATGAGCATTCCCGTGGTGCGGATGATGTTCTCCATGTTCGATCCACTGATCTCCACTTCAACGGAGTCGCCCGTGGCAAGGCCCCGCTCAAACAGGGATCTCTGGAAGGAAAAGGAAAAGACGCCGGGGATTTCGGCAGTAGCTTTTGTGATGAGACCTGCAAGGGGCTTCACGTTCACGGGGTCCTTGCTGCTCACCCCCATGAAGACATTTTGCCCCCTAGCCACGTAAAAAAAATGCTTGACCGGTGGAATCTCTCCCAGTTTTTTTGCCTCCGGTGAGTTCAATTCCGCCTTCCAATAGGGCTTAAGAGTCTTCTCGATTTTGTGCCCCATACGGATGAACTCCTCCTTGCCATAACCAGGCGGCGGAATGAGAAATCCGATGACCAGATTCTGGTTGCCGGTGGGGAGGTAACCCATGGGGGGAATTAGATAATAACTCAGGGAGAGAGCCAGGGTGGTCATTCCCACAACGGTGGTAAGTCTCAAGAAAATGCTCTTGTTGATCCATCGGACAATTCCGGCGATGCCTTCTGCGAAGGCAGAAGCAAGGGGCACCAGGCCGAAAAGGTTTCTTTGGTGGTTCTTTTCTCCCCTGTGAAGCCTGGCAGCAGCCATGGGAATAAATAGGACTGAAACAAAGAGGGACAAGGCCACAGCGCTGCTGATGGCAACCGCGATGTCGCGGAAAAGCTGGCCCGCTTCTTCCTGGACAAAGACCACTGGAATGAATACGGCCATGGTGGTGAGAGTACTTGCCAGAACGGCGCCCCAGACCTCCATTCCCCCTTTGAGGGCGGCGTCAAAAGGCTTTTCCCCTTTTTGCAGATGACGGTAAATATTTTCCAGAACCACGATGGAGTTGTCCACCACCATTCCCACCGCGAAGGCGATACCGGCCAAGCTCACCACGTTCAAATTTCTTCCGAAAAAGACAAGGAAGAGGAAGGTCCCCACCACGCTGATGGGGATGGCAATAGCCACAATCAGGGTGCTTTCCACATTTCTCAGGAAGAGCAGAAGAACGACCAGGGCCAGGAAGCCGCCCACGAAAAGGTTTTTGATCACCAGATCGATGGCCTGGTTTATATAGATGGTTTCGTCATATACCTGAATGATCTCCAGGTCGCGGGGCTTCAATATTTCTTCATTGATCTTTTCTAATGCCTCCTTCAAGCCGGCCATAACCTCTATGACGTTGGTTCCGCTTTGCCGTTTGGCGTTCATGGCAATGGAGGCGTGGCCCTGGGAACGCACCACCAGATTCTGTTCTTTGTACCCGAATTCCACGGTGCCTATATCCTTGAGGTAAACCACCTGGTCTCCGTTACGGCGTATCACCGTCTCCAGGATGCTTTCCAGGGTTTGGTACTGTCCTACGGTCCTGATCACATAGGCCCTCTTCCCCTGCTCCAGGTCTCCGCCGGAGATATTGGCATTGTGCCTCTGAAGGGCGTCCCGGACGTTCATAAGGGTCATCCCTCTTTGGGCCAGCTTGTGGGGATCTATTTTTACATGGACTTCTCGTTCCACCCCCCCGTACAAATTAATGGAACTAACTCCCGGTACCCTTTCCATCCTTGGTTTCACAAAGTCGTTCATCAGGTCATAGAGCTTATCTATATCTTCCTTGGGCGGATAGCTTTTCAAGATGAACCAGGCTATGGCGCTGGATTCCGCGCTGGTGCCCGACTCCATGGTGGGTTGGTCCACGTTTTCCGGATATTTTCTCACCTGTCGAAGTTTGTCGGAGGCATCCAGGAGCGCTCTGGCCATGTCGGTTCCAATGTAAAACTCCAGGCTGATGGTGGCCATTCCTTCCACGCTGGTGCTGGTCATTTTCTTTAGTCCCTGGATGGACTTCAGCCGCTCCTCCTGTTCTTCCACGATCTCCCGTTCCACCTCCTGGGGGCTTGCGCCTTCCCATGTGGTTCTGATGGTGATTTCCGGCTTGTCAACATTAGGGGTCAGTTGAATGGGTAGACTAAAGACGGAGAGAAAACCGAAGAGGCAGATGATGATGACTCCAACCAGAACGGTAACCGGATTTCTTACAGCAAATTGAATGATGGACATATTAATACCATTAAAACTCACCACGGAGTTGCACGGAGTAACACGAAAAAAAGTAGCTACTCAGGCACATAGGCAGAAGGCACAAAGTTTGGAATCTTCCACACATAAAGGTTCTTTTTATTCTTCTGTGTATACCTGTGTGCTTCCGTGGTTAATGATTTTTTTTAAATGTGGGCAAAAAGAGCATATTATAGCAGAAAAGCCTGTCGGCCTTCTAAAAGATGGAAAAGCTGAACCCTTTGAAACCTGGGTGTAGCTGTTATACTGTCAGCGAAGTGAAAAATGGAGTGTTTCCAAAAATGATGATCCATACTACCCATTTCAAAAACCGGATGGGAGAGCTTTTCGTTGCCGCTTCTCCACGAGGTCTGCTTCAACTCCACATGATTCCCAAGGGAGCAGTGGGACCGATTCTCAAGGAACTTTCCGGAACTTATCCCGACGCTGCGGTGCGGGAAGGAGGAAAACCGTTGGAACCGATATTGGAAGAGATCCGGGAGTATTTTTCTGGCGAAAGAAAGGAGTTCTCCATTGCACTGGACTTGAAAGGCACTCCTTTTCAGATGGCGGTATGGGATGAATTGCAACGTATCCCTTATGGGGAAACCCGCTCATACGGAGAGGTGGCCGCCAAAATCGGGAAATCCAAAGCGGCAAGGGCAGTGGGCATGGCCTGCAATCGCAATCCAATCGCCATTGTCGTTCCCTGCCACAGGGTGGTGGGTGCTAAAGGGGATCTCACCGGCTACGCCTTTGGACTGAAAATAAAGGCCCGGTTATTGGAGCTGGAGAGAAGGGTGCGTAGAAAGGAAGATTGGGGAAAGGACAATATTGCTAAGTCCCTTCCTTTTTAAGTGCACATCCAGAAACTCACTTTTTAAAAGAAACCTACCACTAATTCCCCCTTAAAAAAGGGGGCCAGGGGGATGTAAAGAGAGTTTTTGGAAGTGCCCTTATATTCCACAGATGGCACAGTTTTGCTCGTAACTTTTTAAAATAAAAGACTTTTTTTAGCCACGAAGGGCACGAAGATCACGAAGGGAAAAATATTTTGAAACTTCTTTGTGTCTTAGTACCTTTGTGGCAAAATTTGGTTGAAACCCTGCCTCGCTGTACTACACTTGCAAAACTGTGTTTTTTAAGCAAAGTTTTTTATAAAACAAAAAAAACTATTGGGACGCAGATAAACACAGATTTTCAGGATTTTTTTGATCTCATCTGCGCCTATCTGGGTCAATCTGCTGCCCATTTTTTTTACAGAAGGTTTCCCAGGGATTTTAAGAGGCTCTGACCCATTTGGTTAGTGGTTTTTTATTAGCTTTTACACAATCTCTAAGGTAAAGATTAATTAAGGATTGATATGAAATATCATTATCGTTTCCTATTGCTTTAAAATAATCGATAATTTCGGAATCTAAGCGAATGGTAATCTGTTTCTTTAGCTTTTTAGCGTAAGGATTTTTTTTAAATTTTAATTTGCTTAAATCATATTCATCTCTCATTTTTCCAACCTTTGCATAAAATGTTTTATTTCTCGTTTAGCTAATTTTCTCGATGAAATTATTCTGATTGTTTCTCCGTTGTCCTTTTCGCAAAAGCATGTTAAAAGAAGCCGAGCTTGCGCACTAAAACCAATGATGATATACCGATCTTCATCTTCTGAATGATCGGGGTCATGGGCCACTGCTGCTGTTTCATTCCAAAAGACCGTTTTAGCCTCCTCGAAAGCAATACTATGTTTTTTGATATTAGCTTTATTCTTACTCGGGTCCCACTCAAATTTAATACCATCCATGTTTTCAGAATAGCAAAATTATATCGTAGTTACAATGTAGTGGTTTCGTTTTACCTCTTTGAGTTCATAAGGGCTGCTTTTGATTTTGACTGATAAATTTGTCTTCTAACCAGATGCGACCCCTTTTTTCGTTCCCTGCGTTAAATTATTGATGTTTTAGGCCCTTAGAACTTTCAAACAAACACAAAAATGTATATGTGAGTATAACATGTTGAAAACAAAAGATTTACAAATACATAAAAACCTTAAATAACCACTAAGCTTAGGAATGCAGGAAACCAGGAAAAAGCAAAAAAACTATAGTAACACTTCCTGCCTTTCCTGCTTTCCTAAGAGAAAAATGGCCTTTGTTCTAATTGTCCTCTTGAGCGAGGTGGCCGTTTGATGGCCGGGGTGAGTCATTCAAATCCAGCCCCTTCCTCAAAAACTCCCACCCAAGTTGACTTTTTTCGCTGAAATTGGTATAAAATAGCGTTAAATATTTATCAAAATAGCAGTTTTTAAAGGTTCAATCTGGTAATAATCCTACCCAAGAGTCGAAGCTTATTTTCCCTCCGTTAATCAAGCCTTCTTGTGTAAAACCCTAAGGTTGTCCCCAAAAGGAATGAAATAGTGTTTGAAAGTCTATCGGAAAAACTGGAGACCGGTTTCAGAAAACTCAGAGGAAGAGGCAAGCTCTCCGAGTCGGACGTCAAAGAAGCGCTCCGTGAAGTGCGCGTGGCCCTTCTAGAGGCAGACGTCCATTTCGATGTAGCCAAATCCTTCATTGAAAATATCCGGGAAAAGGCCGTTGGAGAATCGGTGCTTCAAAGTCTCAAGCCGGGCCACCAGGTGGTGAAGGTCGTCCACGAAGAGTTGGTGGAGCTGATGGGCAGGGAACAAAGCAAGCTGACTATTGCCTCCTCGCCTCCCACGATCATTATGTTGGCCGGACTCCAGGGATCGGGTAAAACCACCACTGCCGGAAAACTGGCCAAGCAATTTAAAAAAGAGGGCACACGGCCCCTTCTGGTCCCCGCCGACGTACAGCGTCCGGGAGCGATTCATCAGCTCAAGATCCTGGGAAAAGAACTTGGGGTAGACTGTTATGAGTCCGATTCCAAGGATCCGGTGGAGATCTGCCGATCTGCGGTAAGTATGGCCAAAACCTCCGGTTTCAACCGGGTGATCCTGGATACCGCCGGACGGCTTCATATTGATGACGCTCTGATGGATGAGCTGCAAAAGGTAAAGTCCGCCACCACTCCCCATGAGATCCTCTTTGTTGCGGATGCCATGTTGGGGCAGGAAGCGGTAAATGTTGCCAAGGGTTTCAACGACGCCCTGGATATTACCGGGGTAATCCTGACAAAGATGGACGGCGATGCCAGGGGAGGGGCGGCCCTTTCCATTCGGCATGTCACTGGCAAACCCATCAAACTTATCGGAACCGGGGAGAAGCTGGATAAGTTGGAGCCTTTCCACCCGGAGCGGATTGCCGGTCGAATCCTCAATAAGGGAGACATCCTCTCTCTCATCGAGAAGGCCGAGGAGATCGTTTCCAAGGAAGATGCCGAGAAACTTGCAAACAAGATCCATAAAAATGTTTTCGATCTGGAGGATTTTCTCTCTCAGCTACGCCAGATGAAAAAGCTGGGTTCCATGCAGAGCGTGATGAAAATGATTCCCGGATTGAGCAACAAAATGAAGAATACCCAGGTGGACGACAAGGTGCTGGTGAAGACGGAGGCCATTATCTGCTCCATGACCCCTAAAGAGCGTCGCCATCATAAGGTCATCAACAGCAGCCGCAAAAAGCGCATCGCCAGGGGCAGCGGCACTCACGTTTCCGATGTGAACCGTGTTTTGAAACAGTTCGACCAAACCAAAAAAATGATGAAGCAGTTTTCTTCGGGCGGGTTCGCCCGGAAAATGATGATGGGAAAAGGAGGACTCCCATTTTAATTGAGTTGTTTAGCCGATAAGTCATTGGCTAAATATTTTAAGAGGAGGTGAAAAAAGTTGGCCACAGTAATCAGATTGAAACGGGTAGGACGAAAAAAGGTGCCTTTTTACCACGTAGTGGTAATGGACTCCAGAAATAGAAGGGACGGCCGCGGTGTCGATGAGCTTGGAACCTACGATCCTTTGATAGACACCGAGGATGCCATTCGCTTGAACAAAGAAAAAGCCACGGACTGGTTGAAGAAAGGTGCGCAACCTTCCCAAACGGTGAAAAGCCTTTTTGTCAGATCAGGCATTTTGGAAAAACCGGCCCAGTAATAAAAAAGCTACATTTTTGAAAAAGGGCCTTTTTTTCTTTCGAGAAAAGGAGTTGAATGATGAAAGATCTTGTGACCTACCTGGCAAAAGAACTTGTTGACTTCCCCGAACAGGTGGAAGTGAAGGAGGTTGAAGGTGAAAAGACAACTGTGCTTGAACTAAAGGTGGCTAAGGACGATATCGGCAAGGTTATCGGCCGACAGGGGAGGACCGCCCGCGCCATGAGGAGCCTTTTAAGCGCCACGGCAACCAAACGAGGGAAACGGGCCGTGTTGGAGATCCTGGAATAACCGTTTTTCTATTTCCACCGGCTTTTTAGCTGGTGGGGTCTTTTTTCCCGTTTTCACATGGCGTCGGTTCGTTTCAGAGAAATTGGTAAGCTTTGCAAGCCCCACGGGCTTAAAGGTGAGATAAAGGTTTTCCTTTCCGCCTTCGACTATTCCTTGTTCCGGGAAATCTCTTCTGTTTATCTTTCCCCCAAGGGAGGAGTCAGGAAAGAGCTTCAAATTACCGGTGTAAGACCCCAGGGGAAATTCGTGGTTACCCGTTTCCAGGGTTTGGACCGAATAGAAGACGTGGAATCCCTTGTGGGCAATGGAATTGAACTACCGGAAGCGGACTTCCCAACCCTGCCGGAGGGAGAATATTACCATTTCCAAATCCTGGGGTTGGAGGTTGTTACCGAATCCGGCGACCACCTCGGGCCGGTGGTGGATATCATTGAAACCGGCAGTAATGATGTGTACGAGGTGGAGCTGGGGAATGGCACGACCGTTCTTTTGCCGGTGATCGAGGATGTGGTTCGGAAGGTAGATTTGACCGAGAAGAAAATAATCATCCACGTTATGGAAGGTCTTCTCGATGGCGATTGAGTTTCATTTGATTTCTATTTTCCCGGATATGTTTGAGCCGGTCCTGAATGAGAGCATCCTGAAACGTGCCAGGGAAAAAGAGATCCTGAAAGTTTTTGTCCATGACCTAAGGGATTACACGAAGGACCGCCATAGGCTCACTGACGATTACACCTACGGCGGAGGTTCCGGGATGCTCATGAAACCGGAACCCCTAGCCGAAGCCATTGAGTCCGTCAAAAAAAAGGCCCCCGATGCAAGGGTCCTTTTGATGACGCCACAGGGAGAGCCCTTCGACCAAAAAAAGGCGGAGGAGCTTTCCGCTCTGGAAAGAAGCATTTTAGTTTGCGGAAGATACGAGGGAATTGATGAACGTATCCGACAATATTACGTGGATGAAGAGGTCAGCATAGGCGATTTTGTGGTGACCGGAGGCGAGTTGCCGGCAATGGCGGTGGTAGACGCCGTGGCGAGACTAGTTCCAGGGGTCCTCGGAGACGAAAACTCCTCTTTGGAGGAATCCTTTTCCGAGCCCTTGTTGGAATATCCGCAATACACAAGGCCTGAAAATTTTAAAGGACACGTTGTTCCACAGGTCCTCTTGTCCGGCCACCACGAAAAGATTCGAAAGTGGCGTAGGAAGGAATCACTGAAACGGACCATGGAGAAACGGCCCGACCTATTGGAAAAAATGCAATTAAATGAACAAGACCGGGAAATGCTGGAACGCCTGAAGGCTGACCCTGTAAATGAAAGAATAGGTTGATTTTTGAAGGAATTGACGGAAAGCAAAGGGGTATACATCGGGCTTATTCATTACCCTGTATATAATAAACATAAGGAAGTGGTGGCCACGTCCCTTACCACCATCGACCTCCACGATTTTTCCAGAACCGCCAGGACTTACGGGATTGACCGGTTTTATATCGTGACTCCCTTGAAGGCCCAGCAGGAGCTGGCCCAGAGAATGTTCCACCACTGGGTCCACGGACATGGGGCTGCATATAACCCGGTTCGCAAGGAGGCGGTTTCCAAGGGGGCGGTGAAAAGCAATATTGAAGAAGTGTTGGAGGAGTTGGAGTCCATCCACTCGAAGCGACCCAAGATCGTAGTGACGGCGGCTAAATCGGTGGGTGAGAAAATCGGTTACCGGGAACTAAGGGAAAAGATGGGAAAAGAAGACCCTTTCCTCATCCTTTTCGGGACAGGCTGGGGCTTGGAAAAGAACTTGATGCAGCAGGCCGATTTTGTTTTGGCGCCCATCCGGGGGAATACAGACTACAACCACTTGCCGGTGAGAGCAGCGGCGGCTATAACCATGGATCGGATTTTGGGAGATAGGGAGTAGGGAATTTTAGATTTGTGATTTTAGATTGGTAAGACTGAGAATTCGTCTCTCACAATCAAAATCTTTTAAAATCAAAGACTTGGAACCACGAATTACAC
>JAJDAS010000164.1 GCA_029261755.1 Nitrospinia bacterium | reverse complement strand
GGATACACTCCAAACATCATCTGTATGCCCTTCCAGTGCGCGGATAAGCGTACCCTTTTTCGTGCCCCATACCCGGATAGTTTTATCCACAGATCCTGAAGCCAAGTTTCGGCCGTCCGGCGACCAGGTGAGCCCGAAAATTGTATCTTTATGTCCCCGGAAGGTGTGTCTAAGGGTTAGGCCTTTAGGGTGGGGGATCTTTGGAGGGGGAGGTTTTGGGGGCATGGGGAAAATCCTTTAAATCCAAAAACAAAACATTTTTTCGCGCAGAGACGCAGAGGCGCGGAGGAAAACATAAAAGCAAAAACAGGGAAAGTTACCTCGCTATATTTTTTTTCTTTATCTTTTCTCTACGTCCCTGCGCCTCCGCGCGAGAAATTATTTTTGTTTAATTGTTTTTTGTAAAACTTTCCATTAAAATTAGTACAGCCTTAAATATGGAGGTTCTCTGTTTTACCAAAAGGTGCAAAATCATCACTTCGGTGGTGTCCCGTAGGCGACAGGGGATCTAAAAACCCGCCAGTTGAAACTCGTGTTCAATAAGCGGGTTTTTCTTTTTAAAAAGTCGATACCAAATAAAGCTTCTTGTCTTTCCCTTCCGTCTCCTCCCGAATGTGAACCCCAATCGTTTTCCCGCTTGGCATAACGCCTTTGAACTCAAATGAGATATTACCCGTAGGTTCTTTGAATTTGTTGATCATATCTTCCCGTGTCACTCTTCTCAAAAGTTCCAACGCAGGGAAAAAAATTGTTTGCGTCGAGTTCGGTCCAAACGGCGATTAGTGGCTTCAAGGTATTTTGTCAAAAAACACTGCTCTTCTATTGAGCCCCTTACAGGGAACTTTATTTTTCTTGGTAATAAATCTCTCTATTTCCTTCCTCAGTGAAACGCCTTGTTTGATCGAGATGTCAGTTTTTAACTTGATAATCGCCATTGAGAATAAGTTTACACTTTTTGAGGATTGGAAAACATTATATGCAGGTATTATTAATGAGCTTTCAAGATAGGGACAAGCCTTTAGGGAGGGGGAGCTTTTGGGGGGTAGGTTTTGGGGGCATGGGAAAATTCCTTTAAATCAAAAAAACAAAATATATTCTCGCGCGGAGACGCGGAGGCGCAGGGAAAAGATTAAAAACAAGAAAAGATTTTTCTTTATTCTTTTGCTTTCCTCTGCGTCCCTGCGCGAAAAATATTTTGGTTTTAATTCTCTTCAAGTCCGTTTACGGCCCTGGTAATACCATCTTTCATTAACGCCTTCCCAAAATTAAGCAAATAGCCAAGTTTTAATTTTGTCAAACCCAGGTGGGTCTGAATCTGCTTACGATCCGACGCGGATTCCTCTTGTTTGGATTTCAATTCCACGATTACTTTGGCATTAACAATTAGATCGGCCCTAAATCCTTCATCGAATGTAATTCCTTCAAATTCTATTGGAACCGGGACTTGACGTTCCACATCCAATCCTTTTTCCTTCAATTTATGAGCCAAAACAACTTCATACACCTTTTCAAGAAGCCCTGGACCCAAGGCCCTATGAACTTCAATAGCGGTTTCTACTATGATTGTGCCGATTTCATTTTCATGCATTTTTGTTTTCTTCTAAAATCATAAGGCATAACATTTTCTCGCGCGGAGACGCGGAGGCGCAGGGAAAAGATTAAAAACAAGAAAAGATTCTTCTTTATTCTTTTGCTTTTCTCTGCGGCTCTGCGCCATTGCGCGAGAAATTCTTTGGGTTTTAATTTTTTAAGGTTTTTATTTTTTTCATTCGCCATTGCCTTTGTAACTCTCGATCTTCTCCATGCAAAGCCTTTCCGTTATGTCCAAGAGGACTTTTACCCGTCCGGTCAGGTATTCCAGGTCTTCCCGTTTATGCGGGGGCAGGTGTTTCAGTGAATGATTCATGCTGAAGATTTCTCACAAAGAGTAAAAGCGTAAAAGAGAAAAGAGTTAAGGAATATTTTCGTGTGTTTCGTGGGCCTAATTTTTTTTAAATATCTCTGGCTATAATTCAACTTTCTTTGGTATTGCCATTTAAATTTCTCTTATTCCTGGGACGTGAAAAGGTTTCTATGATTTTTCATGTTTTAAATTATGCCTCATTTGAGCAGCAATTATCCATAGGGGGTAGGCAAAGAAAAATAATGTAAATCAAAAACAAAACATATTTTCGCGCAGAGGCGCAGAGAAAAAATTAGAAACAAGAAAAAAAGGTATTTTTCATTTTTGTATGCATAACCCCCAAATTTACCGTAAATTGGGGGGATGTCAAGTCAATTTTGCAAATTTAAACCCAGTTTGCCCACGGAGCACACGGAAATACACAGAAGAAAGCAAATAAGGACCTTTCCGTCTTTTCCTACATTGCCTAAATTTAAGCAGTGATATGCCCCTGTTCCAAAACGCACAGAGTAACAGTCTTCCTCACAACGCCTCAAAGCCCAAAATCCCTGTATAGTCCCTGCTATTTTTACCCTACCCGGCACTTCTTGCTTGAAAGCTGTTCGATTCCGTACACCCCCTCCACAACCATTAATCTTCACGTATTTACTCCCAACCTATTGATTTGTAAGGGGAAAATGCATATCTTCGCCCATGGCCCGCTTCTTGTATTTCTTTTATTCATAACTATTAAAAAGAAAGGGATTGTTATGGACATATCAACAAACGGCTTAAAGATTCTTGTTGTCGATGATGATGCAGGGTTTCAGGCTTTGCTTCGTTTGATCCTGTCATCCTTGGGAGTTCCGGCCATGGAACAGGCTGGAAATGAAGAAGAAGCCATAGCGCATTTTGCTTCCTTCGCCCCTCATATAACCTTGGTGAACATCCAGATGCCTCGGATGGAAGGGATGGAAGCATTGAAAAAGATCCAGCAATTAGATCCCGAAGCATTCATGATTATGATGACCTCCTTCCAACTCCCTGATAACTTCAATTCCGATAATGAGGAAGAAAGCTTGAACTTCCTCAGGAAAAACATCCCAATCCCTGCCATACGGAAAGAAATAAAAAATTATTGCGATAAATTTATAGCCAGAAAAAAATAGTGACAAGTGACAAGTAACGAGTGACAAGAAAAACCAGTAGTAACTCGTCACTTGTCACTCGTTACTCGTCACTGCATTTAACTCAGGAAAGGAAAACCAAAGATGGTTACACAAACCGAAAATTCAATTACCAAGATGGATGAACAAATCAAAAAAGACTTCCAGTTCC
The DNA here is from genome assembly GCA_029261755.1 of Nitrospinia bacterium. Taxonomy (GTDB): domain Bacteria; phylum Nitrospinota; class Nitrospinia; order JACRGO01; family JACRGO01; genus JACRGO01. Next base: position 609 of record JAJDAS010000164.1, on the reverse strand, counting down.
TACAACCTCTTTATTCCATACTCAAAGTCGCCCAGGAAAACTTGTCTCTTACAGAACAGTTGGAGCATTTTCTGGATATCCTCTTTTCCGTATCTTTTCTGGAAGTCATGCCCAAAGGCGCTATCTTTATCAAAAAAAAGGATTCGGACCACCTTGAACTTCAAGCCCACAGAAACCTTCATCCCGCATTGCTTACATCTTGTAACCTTGTTCCCTTCGGCAAATGTTTTTGCGGACGGGCCGCCGAAACCAAAAAGATTCAGCAGACTTCGTGCCTCGATGACAATCATGACATCACCTACGATGGAATTGTTCCGCACGGACATTACAATATGCCACTTTTTTCCAAAGGAGACGTCATTGGAGTCCTCAATCTCTACTTGTGTGATGGGCACTCTCTGAATAGTGACGAAAAAGAATTCCTGCAAGCCGTTGCCGATACCCTGGGAGGTATCATTGAAAAAAAACTGGCAGAGGGTGCAATCCAGGAGAACGAAAAAAAATACAGGACCTTGGTGGAAACGGCAAGTGACGCGATTTTTATAGCCGATGCCGGAACAGGGAGGATTCTTGACAGCAATGAAGCGGCGTCACACTTAATTGGAAGGA
>JAJDAS010000163.1 GCA_029261755.1 Nitrospinia bacterium | reverse complement strand
GACGACCTCGTTATTCGCGAGGCTCACCTGGCATTCCCCACAACCGATGGGCCCCACTCCCTTTTCTACGAAACCCTCGGGAATGGCGGCGTCACGAAAGAGCGGCTGGAAAACTTCGAACGTCCCATCGTGACGGCTCCGGATTTCGTGCCCCACATCAAGGACGGCCTCATCCACGACTTTGAGAATTACCTGCGTCTCCTCAAATCGGTACACTCGGGAACCGACCTGGAGTGCGCCATCACCTCGGCCGGTTACCTCTTCGACCATGAGATGAAGGGCCTCGCCGACTTCCTCTTTTGGCGAAGGAACGACCTATCCGTACCGGTGGAGGAATGCGTCAGAAAAGTTACCGAACTACGGCGCAGGTTGAACAACCAGTTAAAAGGAGAGAGAGAGAAGGGTCGAGTGAGGGATCTCCTGTTTCTGGATCTTGCCCTGGAGGAATTCCTTCGCGTGGCCGTGGAGCGCACCATCCATTCCCAACTGAACAATGATCAACTTGTGGAATTGACCGGAGAACTTCTGGAAAACATGCGTTTCTCTCATCACGATCCCGAGCTTTCCCTTTGCCTTCGCCACTGGACACGACTCAACGAAACTTCCCGTTCCGGGGAAGACTGGGCCATGCATGCCAAGTCCGTGGTGGACCGCATGGGACGCGTGGTGGGTTCTTTTATCGATGATTATTACCAACGGTTCCAGCCAAAGGCCGAGTTCCTCGGCAACGCCTTTCACGCCGCTGCCTGGACCATAACCCTTTTTAGCGAAGAAGGAGTGCGGGGCAGCTCCGCCTTTGTTTTGTCCATGCTCCTACGCCACATGGATCCTATTTTGCGTAAAGGCGCTAACCTGGGAGATTGGCAGATCGTAAGTCGTGGAAGCGGAGCCGGCAAGGTGGAAGTGGTGGAGGCTTTGAAATCCGTCCAGGGGAAGAGTTTTAACACACCCACCGTGGTGATGGCGGAAAAAGTAACGGGTGATGAAGATATTCCACCGGAGGTAACTGCCGTCATCACGCCGGATGCCACCGACATTGTATCCCATGTGGCGGTACGGGCAAGAAACCAGCGTCTCCTTTTTGCAACTTGTTACGATGAAAAAACCTTCAACGAACTGAAATCACTTCAAGGCCAATTTGTAAACCTTGTGATGAATCCTTCCGGTGATGTGGAGATAGCAAAAGGGTCCGGTGAAACGAAAGCAGCTCTCCCTCCCCAAAAATCTTTGAAAAGGAAAATGGAGAAACCTGATTTCTCCACCACCGCCATAAGCTCCAAAGAATTCCGGGAGGGGCTGGTGGGCGGCAAATCCCTCAACCTTACTCAACTGTCCGGCAAACTTCCATCGTGGATTCATCTTCCTTGCTCCTTGGCATTGCCCTTCGGAGTTTGTGAAAACGTTTTAAGCCAAACCGCTAACAAAGAGATTGAAAAGCGTTATGAGAAATTAATGGATGGAATCGGCAATGAACCGGGAAAAAGCCTCGCGGAGCTTCGCGAAACCATCCTGGCGCTGGAGTCCACGGAAGAGTTGAAATCATCTATTGCCAAAACTATGAAGGGTTCAAACCTGGAGCCGCCGTCGGATTGGGAAGACAGTTGGCAGGCCATCAAGCGTGTCTGGGCCTCCAAGTGGAACGAGGCCGCCACTTTAAGCCGTAACTCTGTGGGAATTCCCCACGAAGCCCTTTACATGGCCGTGCTCATTCAAGAGGTTATCGAGGCTGAATACGCCTTCGTCATTCACACGGTGAACCCCATTACTGGGAATCATGATGAGCTATACGCAGAGGTGGTGCTGGGATTGGGAGAGACCCTGGTGGGCAACTATCCCGGGAGGGCTTTATGTTTTTCATCTTCCAAGAAAGAAATAAACCCTCGCCTTTTGGCATACCCCGGGAAGAGTACAGGACTGTTTGGAGGGGGATGGATCTTTCGCTCCGACTCCAATGGAGAGGACCTTGCCGACTACGCGGGAGCCGGTTTATACGACAGCGTACTGGCCACGCCGCCTTGTGAAAGGTTGCTGGATTATTCGGAAGAACGATTGATTTGGGATGCGGGTTTTCGGGCTAAGCTTTTGAGCGATATCACGAAAATTGGAGTGGAAGTGGAGAAGGCCCTGGGTGGTATTCCGCAGGATATTGAAGGCGTTTACCACAATGGAAAATTTACCGTGGTGCAAACTCGTCCGCAGGTTTGATGAGGCAGAGACAAAAAATGATCAAAAACAACATTCACAGTAGCACGTTATGGCCGCAACCAAAAAAAACAAAAATATAATAGTTTAACGCAGAGACGCAGAGGGTACAGAGAAATACCAAAAAAATAATTATTCTTTTACCCTCTTTTAATCTTTTCTCTGCGTTCTTTGCGGCCTCTGCGTTAAAATTGTTTTTTTTTATTGGTCCTTAAAACTTTGTTAAAAAAACAATTGGATGCCATAGCTGACAACGCCAGGGCCTATTATTCTTTTAACAAAAAATTGGCTGATCCCCTAAATAAAATTATTGGTAAAGAATAACGTTTGCGATAGAGATAGAAAGGTAAAGATAAGGTGGATTCCGGTTTTTCCGATATTTTTAACCGAAAATTAAATTGGAATGGGTATAAACTATAACAAAGCTGAATACTTTAAAGCACCGCCATCTCCAGTTTTCTTTTCCTCTGTTCCCAGTCCGGCATTAGCTGCTCCAGAAGCTTGTAAAAAGCGGCGCTATGATCATGGAACATTAGATGGCAGAGTTCATGGGTAATGACGTATTCGATGCACTCTTTCGGTACGCTAATTAATGATAGGTTAAGCGTAAGCGTTCCCTTTTTGGATAGACTGCCCCACCTCCTCTTCATTCTCCTGATCTGAAGTTCCGGACAGTTATGGCCAAGTCGCTTAAACCTTTCCATAACCGGCCCAAAGATAACCGGCATCTTTTCCCACGCCTTTGTACGATACCACGATTCCAGGCCGACCTTTACTCTGTCAGGTGTTGCTTGACCCTTTATTGTTACCGTCAAACGGCCACGCATAAACTTTACACTGTCTTTGTCGCCTTCAACTACCTTCAAGCGATATTGCCGCCCAAGGTATAAGTGTGTTTCACCACTTACATAATGACGTGGGGGCGTTCTCGGCTCGAACTGCCTGAAGTGTAATATCTGTTTGCATATCCATCTAACACGTTTCTTTACACGGTTTTCAATCTCTTCCCAGGTGGTGCCCGCCGGGGCCTTTACAACAACCTGCCTGTCAGGATGAACGGCTATCTCCATTGTCTTTCGCTTCACATAGAGCACATCAAAGCGGATATGCTCCATTCCGTAAGCTATTGCGCCCGATTGTACGTTCATTCAGATGTCCTGTTTTTTGCCAGCTTTATGGAAGCTTCAATCAGCCCGTCCATCTGTTCAGTGTTCAGATTAATTCCAGCCCTGTCCCGCACTTCGTCATAGAGATAATCATCAATCTCATTCATGGTTCTTTTCTGGGCGTCAAAGTCATCCCGAAAATTCACCTTCCAGTTTCTCTTGATAATTTCCCGGATAGCCAAGGCAGCATCGGTTGATATCTTTTCAGACGCTTCCGGGTCTACACCGTCTCCATAGAAGAAGGGTTTAATGATCCCATAAAAGGCCATAGCCTCATGGTCATCACTTATAGCACCCGGCATATCTTCATGCTTCCGGTTTACAACTTTATCACGTATATCCGATACTCTATTCAGATATTCCAGATCTGAAATTCTCTTCGCCCGGAAGTCATCAATGGCTTTCTGGATAAGTTTCGAAAACTTGTCATAGAATGCCGGGTCTTCTCCCATGTGTTCGGTTATGGCCTTCCTTGTAGCATGGGCGATGGCATCCGCTCTGGCGGCTGGCGTTTTTGTTTCATAAACGCCTTGTTCTTGTTTTACCTGATTAAAGGTGTCTTCATCAAATATATTAACCGGTTCGTTCAACTGATAGACTTCATTGGCGGATATGTGCGTGTCCAGAAGTTTCTTTATCTTCGGCTCATAATCACGGTAATCAATGGTCTCGGCGTAACGTATCTTTATGGATGTTCGCATTTTATGGAAGCGCCTCAGATCATTCTTATACATCTGCAACTTCTTTTCATCGGTGTCCATAACAAACTGCTCCGTAGAAAGCGCTATACCCAGCGTGTATGAATATTCTGACAACCTTTCATAAAAGTCCTGGCGCAGTTTGTCGTCAGCCAGCATCATCTCGTAGGCCTCTTCATCATGTTCGTTTTCAATACCCCTGAAAAGGTCCCACAGGTCGGAATGCCTCTGAGGGAGCTTGGCCACCTCCTCATTGGCGCTCCTTAATGTCTCCTTGATGTCATCCTCGTCAAAGCCTTCCAAGGCGCTGTAGGTGGTTAACGCATTGTCCAGTTCACCCAGTATGCCGGCATAATCGATGATATAGCCGAACTGCTTGGGTTCACGCGATACAGGATCTTCATACAACCTGTTTACACGTGCAATGGCCTGAAGCAGGGAGTGCTCCCGGAGCGTACGGCAAAGGTAGAGCACCGTGTTCCTCGGGGCGTCAAAACCGGTTAGTAGCTTACTGACGACAATAAGTATCTCCGGTTCATCACTATATTTGAACTGATCGGCAATCTGTTTGTTGTACTCTTCTTCCGACACAAAACGCTTCATCATTCTGTCCCAGAACTTACGGACTTCATCCGTCACTTCGTCATCCACATCTTCGAAACCTTCACGACTGTCGGGCGAGGAGATGATGATCTCCGAAGTGACGTATCCAATTTCGCCCAGATATTCTTTATACTTTAGCGCCGCCAGCTTGCTCGGGGCCACCAACTGAGCCTTATAGCCCGTCCCTTGCCAGTTTTCACGATAATGCTCACTTATATCAAAAGCCCGCATGTAGATAACCTGGTCGGTCTTGTTCAGCATCTCGGCACGGGCATACTTATTCTTCAGATCCGCCTTCTGTTTCGTGGTCAGTCCTTGTGTGTGCCGGTCGAACCAGAGATCAATGGCCTTCTTGTTCTGCTTCATCTCTACGTGACGTCCTTCGTAGAGAAGAGGAACGACAGCGCCGTCCTTCACCGCCTGATCAATAGAATACTGATCAATAAGGCCGCCGAATTTACGGAAGCTGTTCTTCTCTTTTTTCATGAGCGGCGTGCCGGTAAAGCCGAGATAGCAAGCGCGGGGAAACATCTGCCGCATCCGCGTATGCAGTCCCTTAAACTGCGTCCGGTGCGCCTCGTCAACGAGCATAAAGATGTCCGCCGAATCTTCCTGGTGCTTTCTTACGTTAAGCGCCTTGTCGAACTTGTGAACCAGCGTGGTGACTATGGAGGCCTTTTTCTCGGATACCAGTTCCAGCAGGTCACGGCCGGTGGTCGCTCTCTTCCTGTCCAAACCGCAGGCTGCAAAGGTATTGCCCAACTGCTTGTCCAGGTCAACACGATCCGTTACTAGCATGACCCTGGGGTTTGGTATGTCCGTATCCAGTGCCAGCGCACGAGCCAGCCAGACCATGGTGAGGGATTTCCCCGATCCCTGTGTATGCCAGATTACGCCACCTTTGCGCCTGCCGTCCGTATCCAACTCCTTAACACGAGCCATGATTTTTTTTACGGCAAAGTACTGCTGATAACGGGCAATCTTCTTAACGCCGCTGTCGAATATGGTGTAATTGTAGGCCATCTCAAGAAGACGCTCAGGTCGGCACAGGCTATGGATTGTTCTGTCCTGCCCGGTGAGTTGGCGGTCACCCTTCTGCTCCAGTGCATCGAAGAAATTCCTCGCCACGGCAAACTCTCCACGGAAGAGATTATCCTTCTGTTCACTACTCAAGGCCTGATTGGCAATACCATTGATTCTTTCCTCCTTGTCCATCTTCTCGTGCCAGACAGCCCAGAATTTGGCTGCCGTGCCGGTTGTGGCGTACCTCGCCTCGTTCCTGTTTACGCCCATCACCATCTGGGCATAGGTAAAGAGTTTGGGGATATTCTCATCCCGCTGATTTCTTAAAGATTGGGAGACGGCCTGCACCACTTCTATTTCAGGCGCCTTGCACTCTATCACCGTAAATGGAATGCCGTTTACAAAGAGAACTATGTCGGGCCGCCTTGTCTTGTCGCTCCGGGTACGGGCAACGCTGAATTCGGCGGCCACATGGAACCTGTTTTTCGTCCAGTCACGCCAGTTGATATAGTAGAGGTTGAAGCTCCTGGAGTCTCCTTCGATGTTCTGTTCCAGCGACGCTCCGAGGGTCAGGAGGTCATATATCTTTTCGTTCGTCTTCAGAAGGCCGCCATACTTGACGTTTTTCATCTTCTGGACGGCGGACTGGATATTTTCTTCGCTGAATCGGAATTCACGTCCCTTGTACTGGATGCGATTGATCTCCTTGAGCTGTGTCTCCAATACGTCTTCAAGGATAACATTCCCCGTCCGTCCTTTACGGGACGCAAACACCTGCTCCGTTGTCAGGTATTCGTAACCCAGATTCACCAGCAGTTGCAGCGCCGGAATCTGGGAAATGTATTTTTCGTTGAAGCGGAAGCCTTTCATAACAACCCCTTAGATAATGCATAGTAAAGGCTGCATACCAAAAGGCCCACTCCAATCAATATCGCGAAAACAACAAATGATAATGGGACCTTGTCACGCCAGAACTTGAAATTCTTTTGTTCGTCTACCCAGTCAATTTGATGTTGCCAAAAAAATTTGTAATGAGCATACCAGTCGCTGAATAGTATTTGCTTGCTTATGCAATTTGAGTAATACCGTGATTCAATATCTGAAAGTTTTTCTACATATTCTGACAAGTCCGTTCTATCTGATGCTTTAACATCGAAATAAAGAGCCTTAAGTTCATTAAACAACTGAGTAAGGAATTTCCCTTTTTGCTCGTAACCCTGCTTGGTCTCGTTGTAAAAATTGAGATATAATCCCGCAACGCCCAAGACAATGAAAAATGCGGACATGTGTTTCGTTGACAACAAATCAATAATCAGTGCGAAAACTCCAATGGCCATTGAACTAAAACCAATCCATCCTGGCGCTTTTTCAACGATGTCATATGTTGCAAAATGTTTTTTTGCCCCAAATCCAACATTGTATGCAGACTCTGCGATTTGTCTGAGGAAATCTTGTTTGTCCATTGCTATTCTCCTGTTAGAATGGGTACGTCTATACGATCCTTTGCAACGACTACCCCATTTCTAACTGCATAACATTCAGCGAGGTGAGCCCCCCTAAATGAGGTGCGTTCCTCCTTCCTTTGAGCACCCTCATCTCTGACTATTTGGCCTCGAACCTGATTTTTTCGTTCTGCAACAGGGCCACGGTTCAGAATTTTCCACTCTATATGGTACGGTTGAGGAACATCTATTGATTTGATTTCGAAAAGCAATTTTTTCTTTGCCATTAAGGGGAGGCTCTTCTGCAGCATGTACAGTAATGTGTGTTGTTTAAATCCGTTTTGTGACACATCACAATCAATTTGCAGGTTGTGCCGAATATCAACTGGATATTTGTCTTCAATAAACTCTTCAGTATTTTCCCAGGTGATGGTAGCTTTGTTTATAGATGCTTCCCTTGCGCTGGTAATAGCAGAAGGGAACGGACGTCCGAAAACTTTCTTCCACTTTTTATTGACGCCTGATTGACCCTCGGCTTCAATTGCTTTCAAGCACAGCTCATATGCCTTTTTTGCTTTGCGTTGGAATTTCTTCTTAACATGAACACGCTGGTTGCTGCCGGGGGCGATATAAAATTCCTGTTCCGGCAATTCCGACAAATATTTAAAAAAATCCCGCACCAAAAAGTCATAATATGAGTAGCTTTTGTTGTCGTAATCTATTGTGGACTTCAAGAAGTTGAATGCCAGAGTATCTACTAACAAACCACCCATCACTACACCATGCTTATTTTTCCAAGCTCGTACCATTTTGCATAATCGTCGCAAGTTGGAGTTTTTATCCTTATCTAAGTCAGAAATAGCTTTAATCTCACTCCGAGGCTTTGTGATTGGCCAGGTACCGCCATTTTTTGTGTCAGGATATTTGAAGCTACCATCCTCATCTTCAAAGGCAGGTACAACTTCTATCTCGTAATTGGTGAAGGAAACAACCACGACTTGTCCATCACCTCGAATGTCAGTGTTGGGATAACGATCTTTGATAGCATTTCTAACTTCTTGCAGCAGTGCAGATTGCTTCCCATCCTTGAACCTGCCCCATTCCGACTTGGGCATGATGTAAATCATGTCTAAATCAGAAATTCCTTTAATTGCAGTATACCGGC
>JAJDAS010000162.1 GCA_029261755.1 Nitrospinia bacterium | reverse complement strand
GGCTCTTCAGTAATATCTATGGGTTAATGAAGGCTCTGGCAATTTCCCAAGTGTATGATATAAGGCGATTTCCGTAGCTTTGACAGTCCTGAAACCATAAGATTTTCTGATAGTCAATTTCACTTTGGTATTTAATCCCTCAACAACGCCGGATGAAAACTGTTTTTTTGCCCGAAACCAGTTAAGAATGAGGTCTTGATGATTTCGAATTGATTTAGCAACTTTTTTTACTGGTTCGATTTTAGATCTCATGACTCTGGTACACCATTGCTTAAGGAATAAACCTGCCCAGTGAGGAGATTTATACTCCCAAAACCACTGGAAATCCTCTTTGAGCAAATGAGCTCTTACACTTTTGAGGTTATATTGGACAAGATCTCTGAGTTTGACATTTTCCTTTTCCGTTAAATTCTCAGGTCTTTTCAATAGCAACCATCTTGTATTTTTGAGAATAGGTTCATAACCGTCTTTGATCATTTTTCGAGATTCCTCTGCTCTCACCTCGTCTATGGCTTTATTGAGTTTGGCGACAATATGGAAACGATCAAGAATATTAAGAGCCTGAGGAGCTTTTTTTTTAATCACTTTCAAATAGGGTTTCCACATATCTGAACAGATATACTTCAGGCTACTTGACCTCTCTTTTCCAAGAAATCGAAAAAAACGAAGAAAGGTTTTGACCGTCCTGTCCTTACCAATCCATAAAAGGCGAATTCTCCCACTATTGATTTGGTACACTAAGGTTAAATACTTATGCCCTTTGCTCCATTGAATTTCATCAACACCAATAGCTGTTATGTCCGATAAATTACGATGCTTAAGCCCCCACTCCACAACATATTCCACAGAGGTAAACACTTTTTCCCAGGAAGTATGAAAACTTTGGGCAACTTCTTTCCAAGAAAGCTTTTTAGCCCAGTTAGCCAAATACTGCATGTAGGTCTTCGTAAGTTCCCTTTTGCCAGTTCCCCATGGCACCTCTTCAACCTTTACGCCGCACTCAGGGCAGTTCACTCTTCTCATGTGATAACAGAAATAGATAGAAAAACCCCACATGGGAATAAATTCAAACCGCCGTGCCTCTCTCATTGTGTCGTACGTTGGGCCAAGATTGTGGCACTTGGAGCAAACTGCTCTTGAATTCCGACGGGACCTGATCTCGACTTCAATAGCCTGTCCTTTGTATTCATCTTTAAATCGAATATCAGTATATATAAAGGACTTGAATTTATTACATTTGTTCAATATAGTCTTTAATTGCATCTGTTGCCTCCTGGTTATGAATGGGATTGGCGTTTCATTCATTTAACCAAGTTTGGCAACAGGTGCCAATTCAATTGGACATTTTTTTAACTACAAACCAACCTATGGAAATGTGGAAAACCGCTCTCTCCGCCTATGGAAAAAGCATTGAAAAATAAAAACCAATTTTTCAACACTTTTCCCACAGGCTCCGAAACCATGAGCGATTTCCCACAGTTCCACAGGTTCAACAACAAATTTTTTTTCTTTTTTTAAAACTACCTATTCGAAGCCGTTCTTGAAATGGTGCCAGCCTTAACTCAGCTACTTTTACCCATAGATATCGCTGAGGAGGCATATATTTTAGAAGCAGTTCTTCCTCGAATGATTTTGGTTCAGTTTCAAGAGCATGAATTCTCATCTCTAATTTTTTTATTTCCAATTTTAGAAGTTCTGTTAATTCGTTAATGTTTTTATACTTTTGTTTCATCTTCAATCCTTAAACATAACGATTGAAGTCAGTGGATTCCGAGCCGCTGCTGAATTCCTTTGAAACGGCATTAAAACTTTGAGTGGCAAAAGCATTATTGTACGAAAAAAACTGTGGCTCGGAGTCCACTGAACTGATTGGTTATACCTTATTGAAACAAATCCATTTTTTCTTCATCTTTTTCAAGCGGTTCTATATGGGAAAAAATGATTTTTGGCCGAGTGGCGCTAAACCCTCCTTCTTTGTCGGCTCTCGTCACCCTGCCTATCATTTTGCACCACAAAAAAAGGGCGTTTTTGAACCTCACGATACTCCCACTTTCAGGCTCACAGTTAAGAATATGATTTTGATACTTAAAGCCTACTGAGTTTGAGGTTTCGTTACCTCTTGTAAGCTCACCTTCAAGTTCCACTTGCAACCCATGAGTTAGCTCTGGGAACAAAACTTCTTCTTCGGTTTCTTCTTGAGTAAAAATTCTGCGGGCAGAATATGGCACGTTTTCCACTATTTCCTCTCCATCCCGGACCACCCCAACCAATAAAGTTCTTTCTTCTTCGATTAGCAATGCTACTTTTTCAAGAAGTTTTGGACTAGTTTCTAGGTACAAATCGAAAAAATGTTTCGGGATATATAAATAATCTCCATCTTGGTTCAAAATTCCAATTTCCTTATTATCATTTCTGAACTTTACATTTTGAAATTTCTTTTTCGTAACATCCTTTATATGCTTGCCAATCCGAATAGTCCATTGAAACGCCTCTAATGCCTTCTGAAATATATCTTTTAAGCCGACATTATCAAAATCCTTTTCAGCCATTTTTTTTGCGGCAGTTGCAAAATAGGCTGTTCCTACAACTGTCGCCCCAGCCACAGCCCATTTGGCTAAATCTTCAAGAAGTTGTACTTCCCATGTTCCTTTCTTTATTAGAACCGGAAGTTCGTAGTCCACGTCTCTTAATTGCGACGATTGGCGGCCAGCATAAAACTTTACTATTTCATCAAACCCAATAAGTGCTTGTGCCGCTTTTCGGGCATCCAACAATCCGGCCTGGACTAATTCGCCTTGGTACTTGAGATAACCAATATACTCTTTTTTCTCCATTCTCTCTCCAGGTTACTCAGGTATAACGAGTTACTCCACCGCTAAATCGCGGTATAATAATGGTATATTGGTATTATGTCGCGATTTAGCGGTATATAAACTTCTATATATTTCCTCCATCCTCATAAAAGCCCCTCCATTAGTTTACGGGGCCAATGCCCCAAAAGCTCCTGAAGGACTCGGATATTCACCCCCATTTCAAGCAATTGGGTGGCAAGTGAATGCCGTGACATATGACAGGTTGCACGTTTTTCCATGCCTGCCAATCGGGAGGCGGATGAAATGGCCTTTTGCAACGTAGTTCATTGGCATTCGGTTAAGCTTTGTAAAATTGGTTTTTCATTGGAAATTAAAATTTATAATTTTAGATTGAAAAACACTTAACGTGTTGATATTATCCGCCTTATGAGGGAACGCAAATTTAAAATTTCCAATATAAAATTTCCAATTTCCAATCGTTATTTTAGGATTTAGCGGCAATTTCCCTTAAACGAATGCCATTCAAACGGGCGGGTCCCGTTCCCAAAACCATCACGTCAAAATGATCGTTTTTTTGCATTATCCGTCATAGAGATAACAAAATACTTGATATCGGTTAATTTGTCAAGGGATTTTTTTACATGTATGCGGAAGGGACGTTTAGTTACACACTACCTCTGAGAGTTTATCTATCACAATCTAAAAACTTCAATACTTATCTAACCCACGGAACACGCAGAAATACACGGAAAGGTCTTTATTTTTTTTTCTGTGTCTTTCCGCATATTCCGTGGGCTGGATAGGTTTAAGAATTGAAAAATTTAAAATATCGTGTAACTGTTCAGTGTTTTAAGCAAAAAAACATACCGTGCCCTTGTTTGGAGCGCTGTTACATCCCCCTTGATCCCCCTTTTCTAAGGGGGAATTAAAACCGACCCCCCCGGGTGGTGTGTGGGGGGGGGGAGGAACCTAATTCCTCCCTATCAAGGGGGGATAAAGGGGGGAGGTAACAACGCCTACACGGCAAATAAAGTCGTTCTTAACTAATCTATAAGCTGAATAGATACAAATATCGTTTACTATTTTTTTGAAAGCAGTTCTTGGGAACGCAGCCGTCCCGGCTGTACTTTGCCTCTCTGTGTGAAGTACACAGATAGGCGGGCGGGACGCCCGCGTTCCCGGAAAAGAAAAGTCAAAACCGCAGTGTCACAGTCCCTGCACTCCAAAAAAAACATGCTTTTGCACCAGTTGCAAACAATTGGGAATGCTTTCTCAAGATAATGACTCCAACTGTGACTCACTCCACCTCAATGGTTCAATGACTCAATCTCTCAATGCTTAAATGTCTCAATGCCCTTAAAAGTTGTACCCTTTTTCGTCATGGTTGCTAAGGTCAAGGCCGATCACCTCTTCCTCTTCGGTTACTCTGAGACCCACAATCATATCCACGATCTTCAAGATGATAAAGCTTACGATGCCGGTATAGATGATGGTGACTGCCACCCCAACAAACTGGGCCAGCAGTTGGCTCATGATGGTGGCGTTGCCGTCTCCCAAGCCACTACCTCCCAGGGCTTGAGCCGAGAAGATACCTGTGAGCATGGCGCCGATGATGCCTCCAACGGCGTGTACACCGAAGGCGTCCAAGGAGTCATCATAACCCGCCGCACGTTTGATAGTTGTTGCCGCAAAAAAGCAGCCCACGCCGGATGCCGCGCCAATGGCGATGGCCCCCATGGGACCTACGGAACCTGATGCGGGCGTAATGGCCACCAGCCCTGCGACTGCGCCCGAGGCTATCCCCAACGCGCTGGGTTTCCCATGGCTGATCCACTCCGCAAACATCCAGGTAAGTGCTGCTGCTGCGGTTGCGATTTGAGTCACTGCCATGGCCATACCTGCGACTCCGTCGGCGGCTACTTCGCTACCGGCGTTAAAACCGAACCAACCCACCCACAGCATAGATGCGCCAATAAGAGTTAGGGTAAGGTTATGAGGCGGCATGGGGGTAGTGGGAAAACCTCTTCTCTTTCCGAGAACGATGCAGGCCACCAGACCTGCGACTCCCGCATTTACATGCACCACTGTGCCGCCTGCAAAATCCAAAATTCCCCAGCTACCTAACCAACCGCCTCCCCACACCCAGTGACATATTGGTGCATAGACGATGAGAACCCACACACCCATGAAGAGCAGCACGGCGGAAAACTTCATGCGCTCGGCAAAGGCGCCCACAATAAGCGCCGGGGTAATGATGGCAAAAGTCATCTGAAAACATACAAACACGGTCTCGGGGATGGTGCCACTCAGGGAATCCACTCCTACTCCCATGAGAAATGCCTTATCGAAACCGCCCCAAAAGGCGCCTCCTTCGCCAAAGGCAAGGCTGTAGCCAAAAAGCACCCATAAGATGGTCATGAGAGAAGTGATGGCAAAACACTGCATCATTACGGACAATACATTCTTGCTACGCACCATCCCTGCGTAAAAAAGCGACAATCCGGGAATGGTCATGAACAGCACCAGGACGGTGGAAGTCAACATCCATGCCGTATCGCCTGAGTTGATTACAGCCTTGGCGGCTTCCTCCTCCGCGAAACACAAACCCGGAAAGGCCAATAGGGCTATAGTGAAAGGCAACTTCATTAGTTTAAACATAAAAATCTCCTTTTTTAAGAAACTGTTTATTGGCGTTATGGCGTATCAGTGAATGTAATTGTGCACCATCCCCTGGGAGCGAGAAACTACTCAGGTTACTAGGTTCATGGTTCAAGGCTCACCGTTAAAGAACCAAGGCTTGAGGGAAGGGGCGAGGTTGGCCGCCTTGCGTTCTTCGCAAAACCTTCAAACATGTAATTTTTTACGCTTTTAACCTTGAGCCCTTGAACGTTGAACTTGAGCAGTTACTTTTTCAATCTAAAATCATCAATCGAAAATTTAAAATGATTTTAAATGGCGTCATCTCCCCTTTCGCCGGTCCTGATCCGTATCACCTCTTCCAGGTTTGTCACAAAAATCTTCCCGTCACCGATTCTTCCCGTCCGGGCCGTTGCGATCATCGCTTCTATGATGGTCGGGCAGATTTCATCATCCACCACCACTTCGAGCTTTACCTTGGGAAGAAAATCCACAACATATTCCGCCCCGCGATACAGCTCCGTATGCCCTTTTTGCCTTCCAAAACCTTTTACCTCGCTTACCGTAATGCCTTTAACCCCTAGTTCATTGAGCTTGTCCTTCACGTCATCCAGCTTGAAAGGTTTGATCACCGCTTCGATCTTTTTCATTTGCTCCACCTCCTTTTGATTGTTGGTAAAAAAAAAGCCGACAAACGGAGAACACGTCTCCATTTATCGGCTTTTGGCTTTTAATTGCGCCCTATGCCTTGATAATGAGTTTTCTATTTCACTTCATTTTTCCGACGAAGCTACTACCCTTACCTGGGGAAGGTCCACATCCCTTTTACACCGTTTGCATTTCGCCACCGCGTGATCGGATTCAAACCGCACTAGCCTGCTTTTGAGAACATTATTCTCAAAAATGACAAACCCACATTGGCACTTCACTAAATGATTCCGATTCATTTGCCTCTCCTGGGTAAAAAAACATAATTGAAAACCCTAAACCGCTTCTCCATGCAGAGCCAAGTCCAGTCCGTTCACTTCATCTTCCAGGGATACCCTCAGTCCACCAAAAACCTTCAGCCCCATCAATATGATGAAAGTCATTGTCGCGACAAAGAGGTAGGTAACCACCACGGCCACCAATTGTTTAAACAGTTGGGATGGATTCCCGAAAAAGAGTCCGTTCACTCCACCGATGGACGCCGAGGCAAATAGTCCGGTGGCCATCATTCCCCAGGTCCCCGCTATCCCATGCACCCCGAAGACGTCCAGGGAATCGTCGTAGCCGAATTTTGGTTTAATCACCATCACCGCGAAATAGCAAAAGCAGGTTCCTCCAAGGCCTATGAGGATGGCGGACATGGGTCCCACAAATCCCGCAGCAGGAGTAATGGAGCCGAGCCCGGCGATGGCGCCGGTGACCACACCGAACATGGTGGGTTTGCCCCGGTGAACCCATTCCATAATGGCCCAGGCAAAGGCCGCCGTCCCAGCGGCGGTGTTGGTGGTGACAAAGGCATTCACTGCCGACCCGTTTGCCCCCAAAGCGCTTCCGGCGTTGAATCCGAACCATCCGAACCAAAGCAATCCCAACCCGAGCACCGTCATGGCAAGGTTGTTGGGAGGCATGGGCTCACGAGGAAATCCCTTGCGCTTTCCCACCATGATGGCAGCCACCAAGGCGGAAACCCCGCAACTGATATGCACCACCGCGCCTCCGGCGAAGTCCAGGGCTCCGAACTCCTGGAGCCATCCTCCTCCCCATACCCAATGGCAAAGGGGATCATAAACCAGGGTGGCCCAGAGAAAGCAAAAAATAAGGGCCGTGGAGAACTTGATCCGTTCCACAACGGCCCCGGTGATCAAGGCCGGGGTGATGATGGCGAACATTCCCTGGAACATCATGAAGAGCTGATGGGGTACGGTGGAGCCTTCGGTGGGATTCAACCCAACATTGCTCAATCCAAGAAAATTAAATCCTCCAATAACTCCACCGATATCGGTTCCAAAGGAGAGGGAATAACCCCACAAAACCCATTGAACACTGATCATGCATAGGCAGATCAGGGTCAACATGATGGTATTAAGAATATTTTTCCTCCTCACCATTCCCGCGTAAAATAGGGCAAGTCCGGGAACCATAAGCATCACCATGGCGGTGGAAACCAGCAGCCAGGCCGTGTCACCGGTATCGATGGCGGATGTTGCCGCCTCCTCCCCGGCAAAGCACAAGCTGGGAACGAGTAATAGAAGTGCTGGTAAGATCGGATTTGCCCGTTTCAACATTTTTTCCCTCCAGAAGAATAGTAACGTAATTTTTTACTTTCCCACTAAATAGCAATAAAGATGCCAAAGGGAAGAGATATTCTTAAGTCGTTGAATAATAAGTGGTTAATGAAAAGATGGTTTTGAAGAAGAAACATGAATGCTGAAAATAGAGGCAAGGAAAAGAGCAGTTGCTTTGTTTTGGGGCAGAAGGGACTTTGCTCAAATCAACGGCCATTTCACACGTCTGAAAAGGGAATTTGACTTCATTCCGGTCACCACGTAAGATGAATGAACTTGCTTATGAAAAAGATTTTCAAAGGTCTAATCCTCTTGATTTTGGTGGGTTTGGCGACCCTTTTTGGGCTTATGGCGGCCTACTCCCAAATAAGCGGAGGTAAGGAAGACCTTCAGAGATTAAAAGAATACGCTAAACTGTTCCTCTACAACCGTGGATTTGTCCAGTCGCTAAGCCCGGAGGAAACATATCGCCTTTACCAGCAAAAATGCTACCGGCGTTGCCATGGTGAGGCGGCTATGATTACGGCCATCCTCCCTCCGGCGGGTTGGATGCAGATCGTGGAGAGGATGCGGGTTCAACAGGGGGTCGCCATGACGGGGAAAGAGGCCGAGGTGATCATTCACTATATGGACCTGAAATACCCGTCGCGAAAATCATCCATCCCCTATGCCATCCGTCGCAAGATCAACAAGCTGCTGTGGAGAAACGATGTAGGATACGGCGACGTTTACGCAGACATTAATTTCGGAACCAAGGTCTATTTCGACGCCATCAATGCACGCAGCCTTGGCCATGAGTACGAGGTCCGGGATTATCTCATTTTCATCATCAGCCTCACGGTGCACGAAGGTAAGGTCAAGCATTACCCAATGGACAAGATGACCTTCTTGAGGGTTGATGGCAAGGAATACCCACCTGCGGATGACTGGCAGCTACGGCTCGAAACGGCGGATGGACACCATGTGGAGGGTCTCCTTCGCTTCTCCAAAAAAGATGTGAATGGCAAAGAGGTCCTCCAACCGGATACCGGAAGTATGGAGTTGGTGATTAAAAACCTGGAAACGGTAAAAGACAGAATTTACCATTGGGACCTTCCCATCCCCTATCCTGAAGAATATGAATATAAAGAAGAGGAAAAGTGAAATGAAACCCAACCGTACTGTTTTCTTAATCCTGATAAGTTTTTTTCTCATCACTGCTTGTGGAAATAACGAACCCGAGGGCAGCTCTAAACCAAAGCCTCTGGTGGAATTGGCGCCTGACTTTTCTCTGGAAAACCTGGACGGTGGACAGGTCTCGTTGAGTGATTTGAAAGGCAGCCCAATCTTTCTGAACTTTTGGGCTTCTTGGTGCAGACCCTGTCGCGCGGAGATGCCGGATATCGACAAAATTCATGAGGTCTACGGGAAAAAGGGCCTAAAAGTTTTTGCCATCAATTCTCGTGAGAAAAACAAGATCGTTGAAAAATTTAGAAAGAACACGGGCATCAGTGTCCCAATCCTCTTGGATAAAACCGGCAGTATAACGAAACAATACAAGGTTTTTGGCCTCCCGGTGAGTTTTTTTATCGACAAGGAAGGGAAGGTGGCAGCAAGTATCATGGGCCAGATGGACTACCAGGATATGGATATACAGGTTAATAAAATCCTTTAAAGACTAGCAAAAGATATTTGATTTTTTTAACCAATAAGCCACAAAGAACAAAAAAAAAAGAACAAAAACTTTTTAACCACTAATTTTCACTAATTTGAAAAGATTTTCCT
>JAJDAS010000161.1 GCA_029261755.1 Nitrospinia bacterium | reverse complement strand
TTCTTTTTTCTTACTTTAGTCATGAGATAACTCCACTAAATTAATAATATAACTTAAATAGAATTATATCATATATTAATTGTAATTTAAAGACAATTTATTGCGAAAACCAGTTTTGAGGGAGTTTCTGGAAGTGCCCTTCAACCCCAGTCCCCTTCCGTCTCAAAGATTTTCTTTTGTCGCCACAAATTTTCAAGTTGCAAGGAAGTTACAAATGCTCTACAATTGTAACTATAAGGAGGGTTTTAAAATGACAACAGAACCTACAAATTTGCGTCTTGATATTGAAGCAAAAAAGCAAGCTTACGAGATTTTTGCCCAGGTGGGTCTTAAGCCTGCGCAAGCGATCAACCTTTTCTTGCGTCAGGTGGCATTGCGGGGCGGGATTCCCTTTGATATAAAAATTCCGAATGCCGAAACTCTTGAAGCCATGGAAGAACTCGCCAGTGGCGGGGGGAAGCGGTATAAAAATTCCAAAGACATGTATGATGATTTGGGAATTTGATGTACACCATACAGGCTTCAACCAAATTCAGGAGAGACATTCGGCGTTGTAAAAAACAGCATAAAGACATGCAGCTATTCAAGGATATTAACGCCTTGCTGGTGGCTGGAAAGTCTCTGCCCGCCAAGAATAAAGACCATGTTCTGACTGGTAACTGGCGCGGACACAGGGAATGTCACATTGAGCCGGACTGGCTCTTGATTTACAAAGTTAATGAAACCGAAAAAATCCTTGAATATGCTCGAACAGGATCACATTCCGAACTGTTTGGATAAAGTTTTAAAGTCTCTATCTTTAGGGTCATCTTTAGAATCAGGCTTGCAATTATGCAATTTGGTATTTTTTAAAAGGGGTCAAGTAAAAGGGGTCAAGTCCACTCTTGACTGCATAAGAGGATACAGGATTTGGGTAAAATAAGAAATCTTTTTTGCTATAAGTTCTTGGCTAAGCCTTCTTTCTTCATAGATATCACAAACTGGCAATGCAGATAAGAGTGGACTTGCCCCCTTTTTCCTCATAGCCTTCAAAAAGCTGGATGGAACCTATGAAGTGCTTACTTTGATCCTCCGCAAATTCCTGAAAAAGCATTTTTGGGTTTATCCTTAAAATTTTAATTTTTTATATTTTAAGGATAAACCCGCATTTTGTAAAAGAATATCGATCCTGTAACAATAAACATAAGCGGTATCCGTCTCTCACAATTAAAATCAAAAACAAATTTCACCACAGAGGACACGGAGAACACAGAGAAAGGCTAAAAGAAAAGGCAAAACCGGATTTAACAAAGAGAAAAAGAGAAAAAGAGGAGGGAAAAAGAAAATAAAAGACAAATTTCACCACAGAGGACGCAGAGATCGCAGAGAAAAGATTAAAACAAAAAAACAGAGTTATTCTTTTGGTTTATTCTTTTGCCTTTCTCTGTGGTCTCTGTGTCCTCTGTGGTGAATAAGGTTTTAGCTTTTTTTTGTTCTTTTTTGGCTTTCTCTTTAACTCTTTTACTCTTTGTGAAAAAAAAATTAAAGAAAAAATTTCAAATATGTTTGGTTAGATTTTAGATTTGCGGTAGGTTTTTGTTTAATTTTAAAAAAATAAATCTGTGTCATCTGCGAAATCTGTGGTTAAGAAAGTTTTTGATTTTTTTGTGCCTTAGTACCTTTGTGGCTAAGTTTTCCAAAAAAAACCTTCCACCAATCAAAAATCTAAAATCAGCAACCTAAAATGCCCTCTCATAGCCCCAGTCCCATATTTTTCAGCGCCATAACCTTGTCCCTTAGTTTCGCAGCTTCCTCAAACTCCAGCTTCTTCGCGGCTTCAAACATCTCTTTTTCCAGTTTTTTGATTTTCTCCCCCAACTCTTCATCGGATAGATATTCCTCCTGGCTTTCGGCAGCCATGGGAACATCGTAATACTCAGCCTCGTAAAATTTACCAATCTCACTGTGGATGAGGCTTTTTACCGATTCAGGCGTGATGTCGTGAGTTCGATTGTAATCCAGTTGAATTTCGCGCCTGCGGTTCATTTCATCAATAGCTGCTTTCATGGAGTCGGTAACCCTATCCGCGTACATGATTACTGTCCCGGAAAGGTTCCTTGCAGCGCGTCCGGATGTCTGAATCAAAGAGTTGGTGGATCTCAAGAACCCCTCCTTGTCCGCATCCAGGATTGCCACCAGGGAGACTTCCGGGATATCCAAACCCTCCCGCAGGAGATTGATGCCCACCAGAACGTCAAACTCTCCCAATCTCAACTCCCGGATGATTTCCACCCGGTCCAGGGTTTTTACATCCGAGTGCAGGTACTTCACCTTCACATCCAGGTCCTCTAAATGCTCCGAGAGATCCTCGGCAAATCGTTTGGTTAAGGTAGTTACCAGGACCCGCTCATTTCGCTCCACTCGTTTACATATTTCCTGATAAAGGTCATCTATTTGTCCGGTTACCGGACGTATTTCTATTTGCGGGTCCACAAGGCCGGTGGGTCTCACAATCTGCTCCACTACTTCACCTTCAGATTTATCTATTTCGTATGGACGCGGTGTGGCGGAGACATAAATCAACTGAGGAACGCATTTTTCAAACTCCTCAAAGCAGAGAGGCCGATTGTCCTTGGCGGAGGGGAGGCGAAACCCATATTGGACCAGCGTGCCCTTTCGGGATTGGTCGCCTTTGTACATTCCCTGCAATTGAGACAAGGTTACATGAGATTCATCAATGAAGATCAAGGCATCATCGGGGA
>JAJDAS010000160.1 GCA_029261755.1 Nitrospinia bacterium | reverse complement strand
TATTCCCTTTGCCTGCCATGCGAGAAAGCCCCCAATCAATTTCTAATATAGTTGTTAGGGCTATTATAGTATCTTTTTAACTGGGCAACAACGCGACAAGACCATAAAAACGTATCTATTTAATCGGGTCAAGCCATAGTTTTTCAAAAAAAGTTTGGTTGGTTTCCATGTTGGTTCCTGAGAAAATTTGCAGAGCAAAAACCTTAAATACCTAGCCCACGAAACACACGAACTACACGAAAGAAATTCATAAGATTAAAGAAGTGGAAAAAGAGCTAACAGAGTGTTGACTATCGAAATGACTTTTAATGTTTGGCCTTTTCAGCTTTTTTTCGTGTGTTTCGTGGGCATAAGTGTTGGGTTTAGTTCTTTTTGTTTGATTTGGGGAAGATGGTTAAGGGATTTTTCATGATTATGACAGTTTATTACGCAACTATTTTCTCAGGGAGATGTTCCGGGCTGTGTTGAATGCCCAATAACCCATCAACAGATAAATCTTCATCTATGAGGGGCCAATGAATCCCGTATCCTGATGGAGATATTTCGAATCTTTCCCTTTCCATTTTTGAAGAATTTGCCAGTTTTTGAGATATTTCGGAAAGTTGAAAAGCATATTCTTCGCCGTCAACTATTATTCTGAGTTCATCTGCTGCAATTTCTACTTTCCCAATTTGATGATATTTTTTCATTGTTTTCTCTTTGGAAATTAAAGCAATTAAAATGTCAGTCGATTTTAATCAATTCTGCTTGCAAAGTCACAATTATAATATATTTTGACATGAAGTTGGTATTTGAAGAAGAAAAAAAGCTTAATTCAACCGCATTCACCACAGAGGAAACGGAGAACACAGAGAAAGACTAAAAGCAAAACCAAAACAGGATTTCACAAAGAGGTAAAGAGTAAAAGAGGAGGGAACTCAAAACGCCACTTTATTATTCACAGCATTGCTCGTAACCCATTGATAATATGACAGTTTTTAAAAGCCATGGGAGCTAGGTTTTTCGTCCCTCGTCAACGCTAAGCGTTCGTCCCTCGCTCGGTCCTCTTGTCACGGATTTTGTTTTGCTACTCCTCAAAAACGAGACTAAATCTCTCCAAATTATACTGAAGAATATTAAGGAACCTCTGAATAACTCAGTTTTACAGACATGCAAATATTGTAACTACTTGAATTTATGGGCGTACAAGAATAAGCTTCCTTGAAAAATCGCAGTTTATCAGAGGGTCCTTAAGTAAAAAATTATTTGACCTTGCTGAATTTGTAAGTTATGATAGCCACTTTTGGATAAAGAGTTCAAGAGAAAAGCAAAACCTATTAGCCACGGATTGCCACAGAATCACACAGAAAAAAGAATACGAAAGGATTAAGTCACTAATCAAATGCGACCGTTCGAAAAGAACAATGCTGACATGTTACTTATTGCAGTAATTGTCCCGCAATATCCACGCATATTGGATATTGCGGAATATTTCCCGTAATATCAGGCAATCAAGGGATATTGCAGGAATATTCCTGTAATATCACCCTATTCTGGATATAACGGGAATATTCCCGTCCATTTAATGTCGATCCATAAAAAATTATGAATCCAGATAATGGATACATTAGCGATTATTTAATTCACTGGACGGGAAAAGAAGGAGATGACGTTGGTGCAGAGGTTCTATCTCTAATTGCATCAACGTGTCAGCTACTACTTTCCTATAACATATTTCACATATTAGACATTTACAATAAAATACATGAAAAAATGGTTTGCTTTACTGATGTACCACTTTCACATGTTGCACAGCACAGTAATCGTTATGGGCGGTTCGCTATAGCATTTCATAAACTTAGCCTTATGAATATTGGAGCTCAACCCGTATTCTATTGCACACATGCCAACAAATCAGATTTGGACGTGATTTTCAAGTTCCTTCGCGAACAAAATAAGAAAACAACTATTGAGTCAGCCACTTTTGAAGCTTTGAAGCGCCACTTTTATTTTATGCAAACGTTTTCAAAAGGAAAAGCTGATGAAAAAGACACATTCTATTACGAAAGAGAATGGCGTCTTGGAAAACAAAATCTCGCGCCTTTGGAAATGTGGAACAGACCAGACAACCCCAAATATCATATTATTCAAGCAGGCTATCCAAGGTACTGTGGTAAACTTTCCGTACAAGGAGAAAATGAATATTTTCAGTTTAGCGAAAAAGATGTAGCATTCCTTATATACCCGCGAGATTGGGCATCAAGAATTAACAATCCAAGTAGATTTTCAATAAAGAACTATGAAGATATGTTTAATGATTTTTGAACTGAGATCGAACCATAGCGTGGACTTGACGCGGATCAGCGGTTAGCTTGTTTCATTCAAGCTTTATTCCCGCGCAAGTCACGCTGGTCGTTCTGCCAAAAAAATTGTGTGGGGCTCTTTGTGCAGCATGTACGATTCTTGCCACTATGGTAAGAATGTGACTATTAAATACGACTTATGTCGGTATTGCGTTTCATAGCGCAGTAAGCTCTCATTTTGTGAGCGTATACTTAAACTACTTTTCAAAGAGCCCCCTTTTTTTAAGGATATAATGCTATCAGATAAAATTTGGATTACCAGAAAGTCACGCATTTATACAGAACAACGTTTGCTCAGGAAGAATTTTATTTCTCAGGTTCTCATCACGTTCTATTCTTCTCTTTTGGTATTCTTAACTGTTTGGAATCTCAAATACCCCAACGATCATGTAAGTATTCTCTTAGTCATTGGATCTATTGCAGTTCTAATTGCTTCAATAACTGTATCCTCTCAAAAATATTTAGAACGTTCGCTGGCAATGAGAAATTGCTATATTAAGCTTGATGAACTTCATTCGAAAGTTTTAAGGGTTGAACGAAATGAAAACCATGAATTAATTCAACAATTTGAATCAGAGTACACAGCCAACATTCTTAACATAGAGAATCATTCAGACTACGACTATCTTTGTCTTCGTTTTAGCCTTAGAAGCAATACAGAAACAACTCTTCCTGTGTTTAGGAAAAGCGACTATGGGCAGTATATAGTTGAAAGAGGATGGAGGGTACTGCTTACCTTTTTTTATTTTGTACTACCCTTTGCAATAGCACAATTGTGGAATTTGTATACCAATGTCAGCGTCAAGTGAATTTAAAAATTTATTTCAAGTAAACACACTTAAAGATGTTTATTTCTCATCAGTGAAATTTAACAGTGCGATTGGAATAGATAGGGTAAATGCAAAAGCATTTGAAAATGACTTAATAAATAATATTTCGATTCTCAGGGACAAATCACTAAATGGCACATATAAATTTTCGCAATTTCGGGAAAGATTGATATCAAGAGGTGCTCAAAGGTACCCAAGAGTAATTTCAATTCCAACAATTAGAGATAAAATAGCGTTAAAAGCATTATTTGGAATACTTTATTCAATTTATGGAGCAGACTCCCCTTTTCTTCATAAAATAGTGAGTGAAGTTGCTAACTCTGTGTATGAAGGAGAACATGATGGAGTATTACGGCTAGATGTCAAAGATTTTTATCCTTCTGTTCGTCACGATCTTTTGATGGCACAATTATCAAAAAAAATAAAAAAGAAGGAAATATTACACCTAATAAGTAATTCAATTTCTCAGCAAACAGTTAGCAAGGCTACATCAGGAAATAAGAAATATAATACTATAGGTATTCCTCAAGGCTTATCCATTTCGAATGTATTGGCTAATGTATACATGCTGCCAATTGACCGTAAATACGAAAGAAGAACTTCCTTATATTATTTTCGGTACGTTGACGACATTCTCATCTTATGTAACCAAAGGAAAACCGAGCGGATAATAAACGAGATAATTGATGACTGCAATAATATAGGTTTGAAAATTCATACCGATGATCCAGCTAAGATTTCCTCAGGCAAAATCTGTTCAGGCTTTGGTTATCTTGGTTATTTATTCAACAATTCCTTGGTTACAGTAAGAAAAAAAACGCTTGATAACCTCCGGGAGTCAATTATCAAGCTTTTAACCAACTATAAGTATTCTGAAAAACACGACTTAAAACTTCTATCCTGGACTTTAAACACTAGGATCACTGGTTGTATCTTTGACGAAACAAAGTATGGATGGATGTTTTTCTTTTCCCAGATTAACGATCTTCAGTTGTTATCATCGTTAGATCATTTTGTGAAAAAACAACTAATAAGATTTGGTCTTGAACCAAAAACGACGAAAATAAAAAAATTTACCAGAGCATATCACGAAATCACAAAAAATCTTAAAAACTCAAAATATGTTCCAAATTTCGATGAAACTACTTTGAAAGAAAAAAGGGAAATTTTGCGTGATATATTTGGAGTTAAATCAAAACGTATGAGGAGATATGAAATTGAAAATCAATTCAGACGTAAAATTTTTCGCACGATAAAAGATCTTGAACGGGATCTTGGGAGGCATTCATAAAATTAAAGTAGAATGCAGAACCATTGCATAAACCAGAGCGGGACTGCAAGGCTTTTTTTAGTTCGTGCCATAATTACCATTCCAAGGGGCGGGGTCACCCATTAGAAGGCACGTTGAAGGGGCGGGGTCACCCCTTGAATATTGCATATGAATATTATAAAAGGGGGCATGATGTCTGCTTTTGACTTAAGCATTGAATTTGCAAATGCCGGGAATTCAGTCCGTAATAAAAGGAATCGCACGGGTTCTTTTAGCGAACGGAAGGATACGGGGCGCGGAACTGCATTGGTATGAAGCCCATGGCATTGGGGAAAAAGAAATCAAAAGGAAACTTTACCTGGGTTAAATGATGAACTAATCCAAACAAGTTACTCAGAAGTTTGTTGTCTGTACCAACAACTCGGGATATCCCGCATCACTAAAGTTAAATGAAATTTTTTGGGTAATCCCGGACAAAGATGCTGAAGAAGGTGGCGATATCCGGGTAATTGATGAAAGCGGAGAAGATTATTGATATCCTGCCTCGTATTTTGTCCCTATAAAGATCCCAGCCGCAGTAAAAGCTTCATTGTTTATGGTTTCGTGATTCAGCAGCACACCGTTAGCCGTCATTAGCCCATTTATTATTTTTTAGCGGTATTAAAAAATTGACCACTATACCGGATTCCGGTATAGTGGAGGGCATAAATGGCGATAATCAATTTCAAAGATAAGGGAACTGAATACATAAATTACGGCAAGGTCTCCAAGGAGGCCTTGCGAGTTTTGCCGAAAAAACTGCATCGGAAAGCCCAAGTCAAATTAGCTCGTTTAGGAGCCATCTCCTCCATGAAAGATCTTCTTGAAATCAAAGGAAATCGATTCGAAAAATTAAAGGGAGTAAGGAAAGGTCAGTACAGTATCCGAATAAATGACCAATATCGATTCGTATATCCCACATTCCAAATACCGATTCATGGTGGTTGTAACCACGGGCCTGTAAAAGCCGAAAAGCTTCTCATACTTTTCCGGGTAGAGAAGTTCCAGGTGTTCCGAATGGTCCTTCACCAGTCTATAAAAATCCTTGGTGGCGGGGTTTCGAGGACTGTATAACCCTTTTATCCAAACCTATAAACCCCAAAAAAGCAAATTACTATCAAGTATTTAATGCATAGTCACCACACACATGCCGTCTATATGTATCTTTGATGGGACCTGCATAAGGTTATCCCATGTCGCAGGAATTCCATATCCCGATTGTGGCTGCACCCCCTCAACACCTATTTTCAACACGTGTCTTTCAGCACTGCGGGCATAGTGTTTTGCCGTCAAAACTGCCGATCCTCCGGCGCGAACACTTACCTTTTGCTCGAATCCTGTGTTACCACTGGTTAGTCGTGCAGAGAGACTTACAAAATAGTTTCTGTGGTTCCTGCATCCCCACGTATTTCCTGAACCTTCAGGCGCTGGGTTATCCACTGTGATAGTGATGGTGTGGCGCGGGGGTGATGCTAACGCTAATGTTGTTGATAAGCCTACTAATGTTATTGCCGTTAGCATAATTACGTACATTCCTTTTCGCATAACCTACATCCTTAGTTATTGATTTTACCGAAATATGTTATTTCCAAAAGTTGTTGGTTTTTTGAATGGAAAGAGAGCAGTCAAAATGTTTGATCTGATATTTCCATTTAGAGCAATCAAAATCTAATTCTCGCCCAATTATAGAAAATGGGGTCAAACCTTGAATATTGCATAAAAAAGGAAAAGGGGTCGAAAAGGGGCCAAATCCACTCTTAGCTGCATTAACAATTTCTGTTGTAATTTAACTGATATTTCCCATTTGAGCCATTAAAAAATGGTTTCCAGCCGAAATATTATCACAAATCCCTCAATTTTTCCACAGGAATATTCAAGCACGCTTTCTCCTACTAAATCCGAAAGAATAATTCATACTTCAACCATATATGAAACATTTAACCCCTGTTTAGGACGTACCACTCCCTCTATATTTCTGTTTACCAGGTGTATAAAACCAAAAGGTCGCAATCTATGTTGCTTCAAAACGTAATTTGTCAATTCGTTTTAAAATAACAGCAAATAACTCTTTGGGTACTGCCACTTCCGCCATTTGAAAACGGATATATCGGGAGCCTTGGACTATTTTTGCGCCTATCTTTATCAGCTTTTCCCTTAATGTAGTTAGTGTCCAATGCTTTATGCTCCTTGGCAGTGCAAGCTTCCTTAAAAAATTCCCAAGATTATAGGCCAACGCAAAGAGTTGCAGCCGCACCTGATTATCTCGAAAATTACGACATGAAAGCCGCGTCCATTTTACGGCATTCTTTCCTTCTTTTATCCATTGCTCAGCAGTACCACGTCCATTATAAAAATGCACAATATTCCTTGCCCAGCCATCCATATTCGTTACAATAAAACAAATACGGGGAAACATCTCTCCAGCATGCCATTCAATCTTTGCTATAACCTTTCTGGAGCAATCCCAGGAACCGGCCTGGTATTGAAAGTTATTGAAAGTTATGGTAAAACACCTTTGGCTTAAATGACGGGCGACCAGAAGGACGAGTCATAAGATGAGCTATTTTACCCATTAATACTTTGTTTGCCTTAATCCTGATTGCGTATTTAAAATTTTCCTTTTCTAAAAAACTGAACAATGCTGGGATGGCAAAGGCTGCGTCTCCTCGGAAATATCGAGGAATATCAAGAGAACTATACCTTTCAACAACCGGCTGTAATGCTTTTCGCCAATATTTTGCGCTGTGATTACTTCCACACCTAAGCATAGCGTATTCTACGTCGCCATCCTGGTTAAACAAAAAAAGAGGGTGGTAGCAGTTGCAAGAAAAATGGCCATTGTAATTTGAACCCTGTTGTTGGCCATGAGTCTCACTTAGAACTGTCCATATCCAAAACCAGTTTGCTTAATCTCTTATGGGGATGCACTTTGTCAACGAATTTCCCTGGTAAGTTCATCAGGTATTTTACGTTCTCTTTTTTTGAGAGTATCTCCGTTTCAAAACGTCCCATCTCACTGGTTGAAGCACCGGTCTTTTTTTGGGCACGGCCACCTACAACATGCCTCATCGTAGGATCAACACGTAAACGCTCCGCATCATTAAGGTCTTCGTAACCTCCCAACCTTCCGTAAACAGATTGGCGAAACATAGCCAACATCGAATGCTGTTTGTTTTTCCCTTTGCGAAAATCGCTTAATAAATCCTGCCCAATTTCTGTTAACCCCAATGCGTCATCCAGCTCACGATAGGCAAGTAAACCAGCATCGCTGGTTATTTTTGATCCATGAAATTCAAGCTTCAACTTCTTGTCAAATTTGACTCTTAAAGCCCTTCTTTTTCTTTCACCCATTGGGTTCCTCCAATAATAATTGCTATAATCGTTTCAAACCCTTGCTACATGGGTATTTTACAACAATTACTATCGCTACGAACAGGAACCATATGGGAAATATGGGATCGAATTTGTTTTAAGTGGGAAAAAGAAAATGCCATGGATGTAGAAATTGTAGATTACCATTCATAAAACTTTGGAGACATAAAATGAAAAAGATGCATTTTACACCTGTACATCCTGGTGAAGTTCTGGCGGATGAGTTGGAAGAGATAGGGCTGACTCAATCCACCCTTGCCAAACATATAGGGGTGTTGCCCAAAACGATTAATGAAATTTGCAGGGGAAAACGAGGCATCAGCGCTGAAATGGCCATGAAGCTTTCATTGGCCTTGGGAGGAAACCCACAATTTTGGCTAAACCTTCAAAATAATTGGCAGCTTTGCCAAGTGGACCAAACTCATTTTAAAAATATTAAACCCATTGTCGCTTAAAAGAAAGCGTGATCCGCCTTTTCTCTTAGGAACGCAGGAAAGGCAGGAATATTCTTTTTGTGTTTTGCAACTTTTTTTCCTGGTTTCCTGTATTCCTTAGCAAAAAGTTCTTTTTTTCTCAAAATGGGTGAACTTACCCTCCATCCATCGTCGAAACCAACCTACTTATCTCATTCACCCTGTAGTGGTCCGCTTCCCATTGGTCCATTTCTTTTTCATGGCTTTGTTTCAGCTTCTTTTTTTCCGCTATTAGCTTTTGCAGTTTTTCTTCGTTTCCCTTTTCATAGATGGAATTTTCCGCAAGTTTTTTATCGGCTTCCACCATCATGGCCTCCAGTTCTTGGACCCGTTCTTCTCTTTTGGGAATGCTTTTTTCCAGCTTGGCCTGTTCTTTTTTTAACTGCCTTCTCTCCTGAACATTGTTTTTGTTCTTGCCCTTGTCCTTTCGGTCCTTGTTTTTATTTTCACCGCCTGTTTTCTTCTTAACCGCGATATCCCGGTTTAAGTGGTCTTCCCCCTTATGGTTCAGGTATTCCGAGTAAGTACCACGAAAAAAATCGTACCCCTTGGTGGTCAATTCCAAAACGGCAGTGGCCGTCTTTTGGACAAAATGGCGGTCGTGGCTCACAAGAATAATGGTTCCGGGAAACAGGGCCAATGCCTTTTCCAATGCCTCAATGGATTCCAGGTCCAGGTGGTTGGTGGGTTCATCCAGGAGCAAAACATTGGGTTGCTCTTGGATCAACTTGGCGAATAGCAGTCGAGCCCCCTCACCGCCGCTGAGGCTTTCGGTCTTCTTGTGGGCTTCATCGTCCCCGGTGAAAAGCATGCTTCCGAGGATTCCCCGAATTTTTCCTATGGATTCCCCCGGCGCTAAACCGTGAAGCCACTCATAGGCGCTGGTCTTAGGCGGGATGACATCCTTATGGTTCTGCGCGAAATACCCGGGAGAGATCTCGTGTCCCCATTCCACGGACCCTTGGTCACGGTTCAGGTGGTCTGTTAAAATCTTCAGGAGGGTGGACTTGCCGATGCCGTTGGGGCCTATCACGGCAATCCGATCCCCGCGAGCAACGGAGAAGGTTACCTGATGAAGCACCGTATGGTCCCCGAATTTCTTGCATAGGCCGTCTACCCGTAAAACCTGCTTGCCTGTGGGGCGTTTTTGCGTAAATTTAAAATGCGGCGCGATTCGGGAAGAGCGCTTGATGGCAATATCCTCCATCTTATCCAGCTGCTTTTTCCGGCTCACCGCTTGCCTTGCCTTGGTGGCCTGTCCCCGGAATCGTTCATAAAAGGCTCGAAGTTCCTCCTTCTTTTTTTCCTGCCGGGCGATTTCCACCTCTTTTTGCTCCCGTTCCAATTCTTTGGCTTGCTGGAATTGGTGGTAGTTTCCCTTGTAGACCTTGATGGTTTCATAATCCACATCAAGGATATGCGTGGCAACTTTATTCAGAAAGGTATGGTCGTGGGAAACCACCACCACGGCCCCCTCATATTCCACCAGATAAGTTTCCAGCCAGGCGATGGAGTGGATGTCCAGATGGTTGTTTGGTTCGTCCAGGAGAAGGAGATCCGGCTGGCTGTATAGGACCTGAGCCAGTAATACCCGTAGTTTGTAGCCGCCGGAAAGGGTGGACATGGTGTTGGTGTGAAGGGCGGTCTCGATGCCGAGCCCGCTCAGGATACCGGCGGCGGTGGACTCTGCTTCATATCCATCTTCGTGGCCAATGATCATTTCCAGCTCGCCAAGCCTGTGGCCGGCCTTCTCATCGATCTCCGGTAGTGCAAGAAGTTTTTCTTTTTCTAATAGGGCTTCCCACAAAATCGGTTTTCCCATGAGGACGGTATCGAGAATGCGGATTGTTTCAAACTCAAAATGATTTTGCTTCAAAAAGCCCAGCTTGGTCTCGGTGGGAAATCGGACTTCTCCTTCTTCCGGGTGCACTTCCCCGGACAGGATTTTCAGGAATGTACTTTTGCCGGAACCGTTGGAACCTGCCACTCCATAACGGTTTCCTTGGTTGAGCTGAAAATTTACATCCTCAAAAAGGATCTTTTGGCCGAAGCGCATGGATATCTGGTTTAATTGGATCATGGGAAGATAGGGAGATTGTAGATTCTTGATTTATGATTTTAGATTTATGGTAGGTTTTTTTTTAAAAATCGACCAAATCCACTTAGTCCACACAGTTTACCATAAAGAAAAAACTCGTTTCTGCCGTAAATACCATTTAAGAGAAAAGGAGGTTACCAATGACGAACTATGCTGAATTTAAAAAGGGCATTCAAGCCGCTGCCAAAGGAGTAAGAAAAAATTTCTCCAAGGTAAAAATCCTGATGGTGGATCATGAGGAATCTTCCTCCAAAATGCTTTACAACCTACTGAGAAATCTCGGGTTTTCCAAAATAGACAAGTCTAAAAGCACATCCCATTCCCTGAACCTCATCAAGAAAGAACATTACGATATTTTCTTCATCAATTATAAACTGAATAGCCCGGATACGGGGATGGCCCTCATTGACCACCTTTATGCTTATGGATATCAGGAAAAGGCGCTTACATTTCTTGTGCTGAGCGATAAGGATAAAATTCTCGCGGAATTCCCTCCCGAATATAATGCCGATGGTATTTTCAAAAAGCCCTACAATGCCTCCAAACTACTTGCCATGGTCCACGATGCCTGCACCATGAAGCTATTGCAACAAAAAACCCATGAATTGGTGAACGAGAAAAAGATACGTGAGGCCATCATTCTCAACCTCCAGGGCGCCAAAGGAAAAAATAAAATTTTCGGGACCCTTGCCGCCGCAAGAATTTATGAAAAACTTGGCAGTTACGAGGACGCCATTTCCCTTTATCGGGCTCATTTGCAGCTCTTTCCCAACTGTGCCATCGTTTTAGACTCCATCGGACTTTTGATGAAAAAAGATGATCGCTTCAGTGATGCAGAGTTACATTTCATCGCGGCCATGAAGAAGAATCCATGCTATATCCCTGCCCAATTGCACCTGTCTGCGCTTTATTATCAAAACGGAGAAAAGGGAAAGGCAAGAGAGATCCTGAAGCTGGCGCTTAGGATCAATCCAATGAATACTGCCGTAAATAAGGAGTTTGCCCAGGTGTCTCAAGAGTTGGGTGACTTCAAGTCAGCGGAAATTGCCTTGAAAAGGGTTTTGAACGACACCAAATATGCGGAAGATTCAGGTTTATTGACCCGTCTGGGAAACATCTTGATGAAAAACAAAAAACTCAATGAGTCCCTGGACAGTTACAACAAATCCGTGGATTGCGCCAAAGTGGAAGAAAACAGCGACAAACGTGCCAGGATACTGAAAGATACTTTGACAGCCAAGGGAAAGTGCTATTTGAAATTTGATGATCCAGCGAAAAAGAAACTGGCTGCTGGTTGCTTTAATGCTGCGGAAAGGGCCATGAGGAAAATTGATTTGTCGCCGGAGGCCCATGATGAATTCAAGCTGTCCGTGGGGAAATCATACCTGGAGCATGATATGGATGAAGAGGCGGGAAACGCCTTTTCCGAATATATAGATACCGACCCTAAAAGCAAGGTGAGGCAAGGCAAGCTTAAAGGTATTTACAGTCTGTTTGGCAAATTGAAGGCGGCCCTGGACCTCATCGAAAGAGCCATCCAAAGGGCCATGGAGAACATCAACAAACTAGACCAGGAAAATCGGAGATTGAGAAGAGAGGGCAGGTTCGCGGAAGCGGTGGCCAACTACCAGGAACTTCTTAAACGTTATCCTTCTGATGATGGACTCCAATTTAATTGCGCCCGCACCTGTCTGGAGTGGTCTCAAAACCTGGGAGAAAGCACGGAAGAGGGGAGGGCGAAAAAGGCTGTCGCCTTCACTCATTTCCGTGCGGCATTAAAACTGGATCACGAAAGAATAGCCATGGGCCTTAAGGCAATAGGAGTGGAGGAAAAAGAGGTACTGGCCCCTACAAATCATGGCGCTCCACCCCACCCCAATTCCAAAACTCCTCGCCAGCATATGGAGCACAGGTTGCCGGATAGGAAAAGTGGTTTGCGAAGAGTCCAGGCGGCTTCCGTAAGATAAGGAATCTGGAGAAATATTTTTAAATTGGAAATTGTATATTTTAAATTTCCAATCAAAAATTTCCAATTTCCATATCCCGAAAAAGAGTTTTGGAGGTTAAACTGCCAAAACCTCACCATCCTTTTTAACTCCTCCTTTATTTCCCACCCATTTTTCCTTTTATTGAAATACTTGTGAAGCCAGGCAATCTGTCATGCCTCTGGAAATTTCCAACTGGCTGTACACTCACGCCTTTGCTGCCTGTTGAATCGGTTGGGTATAACTTCCGATATTTTACTTTGTAAGCAGGCTTTCCCTTATAGTGTGCTCCAATTTAAAATTTATAAACGCCTTGACGAATTCCGGAAAGAATGACACTATATTAATAATTAAATTTTCGACTAACTAAGTATCGAATTGAAACAATAGAAAGGTAATAATATGTCAAAGAAAGAGCACAAAAGAGACTTGACGGTAAAATTATTTTCATCTTTTGAGGATGAGAATAGAGCAGAACATCGTCGATTGGCTTACTTGACACCTGAACAGAGATGGAATGAGTTAGCGGTATTACAGGAACGGATTTGGGGCACAAAGTGGACTGAAGATCGAATTGTAAAAATTGCAAGTATTGAAAAACTGGCTTGGTAGAAAAAATATGCTTTTTACTGAAGACATGAAGGATTTAATTGAACTATTTGAAAGATACAGTGTCGAATACATCTTGGTCGGAGGTTTCGCTGTCAACTATTACGGATATGTTCGAACAACCCAGGACATTGACATATTAATCTATCCGTCCTCTGAAAATGCTCAAAAAATAATAAAAACATTAGATGAGTTTGGATTTGGTAGTGCGGGAATTCCCAAAGAAAGCTTTGAAAAAAAGGGAACTGCAGTTCATATGGGCGTTGAACCCAATCGAATTGATCTTTTGACCCATCTTAAAGGTGTTTCTAATGAAGAAGTTTTCGCGAAGAAAGTGCGAATAGAGTACAATAACATTCATCTAAATATTATATCTTTAGGAGATTTGCTGGATTGTAAAAGATGTTCCAAAAGGCCGAAGGACCTTGCAGACGTTGACGAGCTTGAGAAAACAAATAAAGAAAATAAGAGAGCATTAGGAACCCGGAAAAAGGAAAATCCCCCAACTCCCGGTGTTCGTGATAAACGCCACAGGTAATATCGAGTCATTATTGATCAGTTCCTAACGGTCAGCCTAAAATGAATCATCTCCTTAGACGATTTTCATCCAATATCCTTATAACAACCCTTCTCTTTTTTGCCCCGCCTTTATTGGAGAATGTAATGGCTGGAGAGGTGGCAAACCCCAAATATTTTGAGTCACCGGAAAAGGCGGTGGAGATGGTGACGAAACTTCTCAATAAAAAAGACTGGGTTGCCTTAAGCCGTTACTATGATCTTTCCGATTCCAATATTAGTCGGTATGAGTTGGTTTCCGGTAGGTTCTTTTATACCGAGCAACCCCCTGAGGGCGCGGTTCATCCGGCTGGTTTTTGGAAGTACAAGCATCCTTTTGCGCCCGGGTTTCAGTATTTCGGACATGAGCCTGCCGGTGGAAATAGGGTTACCGTTACGGTGACTATCCAGATAGACCAGGGTGGTGGAATGGTGCAGCGAGGGATGGATTCTTTCAAAATGATTCAAACAGGGGAAGGATACCGAATTTTGCCGGATGAGGCCAGCGAAGGG
Source organism: Nitrospinia bacterium (assembly GCA_029261755.1). Taxonomy (GTDB): domain Bacteria; phylum Nitrospinota; class Nitrospinia; order JACRGO01; family JACRGO01; genus JACRGO01. The sequence continues at coordinate 164 of JAJDAS010000160.1, read as the reverse complement.
GGAGAGTAAAATACAAACGATCACAACTTAAACTTTTTATATACCACGCCGCCGTTGTGAACGGAGGGTCCGAACTGATGGGTGATTCCCATCACGGACTCTGACACGCCCAGGAAAAAGAAGCCTTCCGGGACTAAAGCTTCAGCAAATTTTTTCATCAACTC